>DATKOC010000143.1:0-4409 GCA_035524855.1 bacterium | reverse complement strand
GGTTATTAAAAGATTCAAGGGGTCGAAAAATTGCGCACGGCGACTTCGATCGAACCAACCATTTTAAAGCTAATATCCCCCGAACATTTAACGAAAAATACTTATTAACCATCCAAGTCCATGGCGACCAAGGAGAGATTCCTTTAAATCTCATCCTTAAACCCGGAGAAGAGAATGTTTGGCTTACGCCTACCCCTCCCCTTTTTGATCCCTTCTCGGAAGACTCCGATCGTCCTTACAACAAGATCGTTAAAAATCTATACGAGCAGGCGGGACAAGCTTATTTAAACGATGACAAGGAAAAAGCCTTGGGCCTCCTCAAAAAAGCTGAAGAGCTTGATCCAAGTCAAAAACAGGTAAAAGTCCTGATGGCAAAATGCAATTCCGTCCCTTCGGAATCAACCACTGAGTCTTCAGCACCAGCGACAACCTCAATTGATCCTGCAACCGGATCAACTACCCCCGGGGAAAATAAAGAAGATTTAAGAAAATCCGAACAAAAAAGCATTAAAAAGCATAACAAAAAGAATAAAAAAACCAATTCACCAACCAATAACTTCGCCGAAAAGGAAACTAAACCAAGCGTTAGAACGATTGAGCAATATGCTCAACAATTAGAAGAATCATTAGAAAAAAAGGACATTAGCCGGGCAAAAAAAACATTAGAAAAAATCAGGCGAATTTCTCCAAATGATAAACGCTTGGAAACCTGGAATTCACAAATAAACCAAATAGAGCATCCCAATTTATTAGACCAACAGTCAAAAGCCGATGAAGCCTATAACTTGGGTTTAGAAAGTTATAGAAAGGAAGATTATGTTTCAGCCAAAAAATTTTGGGAGGAAACCCTTCAATTTCAGCCCAACCACCCGCAAGCACGTCGAAACTTGGACAGACTTAAGGACGAACATCCCGAATAGAAGTAACCCTAATCCCTAGTTTATTTTTTCTGCCTATCTTTTACTTGCAACGCTTTTCCAGGTCGTTTTCTCCCCCATCTTCCCCACCGCCCATTTCGCCAGCTCATCAAACACCGGCTGGACCACAAAATCATCCCAATTGGTCAGGATCACGATGCCAATCTTATGTTCGGGGATGAACCCCAAACAGCCCCGAAAACCCAGGGTGCGGGACCGCACCAGGTAAGCTTCCCCGAAATCGTGGGGGAAGGTGAAATAGGAAATGGTCCGGGTGGGGCCCCCGCTCAAGTAACCAAGGGGTTTTTGTTGTTCCTCCATGGCCTTTGCCAGCGGGTTGGGCTTCACCAGCCCCAGGTTATAGGCCACGAATTTCAACAGGTCCGCGGCCGTGGACTTGAAGCTTCCGCCCGCCGCGAACGCCATCGGGGTATCGACAAAAGAAGCCTCGGCTCCGTCGTGGTCGTAACCCACGGCCAGCCTTTCCCTTTGGGTCTTCGAAAGGGTGATCCGGGTGTCCGTCATGCCCAAGGGATCCAGAACTCTTTGCCGCATTAGGGTTTCTACTTCTTGATGCTCCTTCAATGATAGGACATAGCCCAAGAGGGCGATGTTGATGCTGGAATAATCGTAATGAACCCCGGGTTCCCAGGAGAGTTTGAAATGCCCGAGAAACTCCCTGCCCATTTCCAGCGTGACATTTGTCGGGTCTTTGGGATTGTAACCGGAGGGAAGATCCCCCTCCCCCGGCAGGTTCGGAAACCCCGAGGTATGGGTGGCCAGGTTCCAAAGGGTGATGGGCTGGGGCTTGTCGCTCGCCCGAAAACCGCTCCAGGAACTTTTCGCGGGGGCCGGGAAAGGCGCGCCCGGGGGAAGGAACTGGGTGACCGGATCGTCCATGTGGATCCGGTTGTTTAAAACCTCGTCTTCCAATAATAGGTTGGTGAACACCTTGGAGATGGAACCAATCTCAAAAAGGGTTTTTTCATCCGGCTTTGTCCCACCGCCCTTCCGGGTACTGCCGAAACCATAAAACCTTTGCCCCCACTGGGGGGTGACAATCCCCACCACGATTCCACTGGCCTTTTCCTCCTTCAGGTAAGGCCGAATGATCGTTTCTATTTCTTCTTGGGACAGTAAATCCCCGGCCGGCCTGGCGAAAAGGGGACAGCACGCGAGGAGCGCCAACGCGAACAAGGGCAAGGAAAGGAAAAGACCGCTTTTGGGGGGAGTTTGGGTCATAAGGATGTGTTAGATCGGATCAGGATGGAATTGGAAACCCAACAAAAAAGGGCCGCCCCGTGGAGGAGCGGCCCTTTTATTTACGTTGGAATTACTTGATGATTTCAGCCGTGCTCAAGTCCCCACCCGCGGCCTGTTTCAGGAGATCCAGGTTTCCAGGTTGGTTGTTCAAGGCGTAGAAATCTTTTTGAAGCTGGGTGGCTTTGCTCATGCTGCCCCCACCGGACATTTCTTCCATGGACTTGGCAACAGGAAGGCCGAATAGAAGCGCCACGAGGGTAAAAGCCGCCGCATTGCCATCCGCAAAATAGGACGCGAAGGACCTTACCGGCATCGCCAACATCAGGATCAAAACGAACAGGGAAATAACTTTTTTCATTTACCCTCTCCCAGGTAATGAGCTGAACAACGGGGCTTATTATATCGGGAAAGGGTTCTTTGACAACCCATTACTTCCTTGTATTATGTCGCCGGCTCATCATCCACTCAAAAGGCTTGAAAAAACGTGATCTTTAGACTTTTCCGTGTCCCGCCGCCCGCCGCTTTCGTCTTTGCCCTCACAGCCATTCTCCTGGGCCCAGTCCGGGCCGAGGAAGCAAACGCCCCGGTCACGCTTTCCAAGGTGGCTTTCCATTTCGAGGTGCCCTTTGAGAAGCAGACGGGCTCGCGCCAATGCGGCTTGGCGGCGGCCAATATGGTCTGTGGGTACTATGGACAACCCCTCAGTAAAACCCAGCAAAAATGGCTGGTTTCGGTCTCGAAAGCCGGAGCGGGCATTACGGGGGCGGAGATGATGGTGTCGTTCCGCACGGCGGATTATGAATCGGCGGTTTTCGCCGGCACGCTTGACCATGAGAAAACGGGCATTTATTACCACCTCGACCACAAGCGTCCCCTCATCGTCATGATCACGTCCAAGGACAAACAAAGCAGTCACTACGACGTCCTCAACGGTTACGACCCTAAAAAGGGCTACCTCCTATTGCTGGACCCGGCCTCGGGTCCCATGACCATTTCGGAGAAGGATTTCGCCCCGGCCTGGAAACGCGCCAATAATTTCACCCTCCTGGCCATTCCCCAGAAAATCGCCGCGCAAGAAACCCCGACCCACTGAGTCTTTCTTTAATCCCCTTTCCTCAAAAAAGGGAAAGCCAACATCCATCCCAGCCCCAGGAACCGGGGCGAACGGAACTCCCTCAAACCCAATTCCATGCTCTCCTGCGGCGCCTTGGGTCGGGCCACATAGGTCCGAAAGAGCCGGTCCCACCAGGGGAAAATGAACCCGAAATTGGAGTTGGATTCCCCCCAGTCCGTCGAATGGTGCACCCGGTGCATGTCCGGCGTCACCAACCCCAGGCGTAAAACCCAGTCCAGCCATTGGGGGTAGCGGATGTTGGCGTGGTTGAAGAAGGAAAAAGGGATCACGAGGGAATCGAATATGACCACCCCCGCGGGCAAAGGCCCCAGCACCAAGACAACCCCTTGCCGGATAATGAAGGAAACCAGCGCCTCGAAGGGATGGAACCGGGTTCCAGTGGTCAGGTCCACTTCCAAGTCACTATGGTGCATCCGGTGGAACCGCCAGGCGTAGGGGACCTTGTGGAAGAGGATGTGCTGGGCGTAAGCCACGAAATCCAACAACAGGAACGTCAGTAAGAAGGAAACCATCGGGGAAAGTTTCAGGTGATTGAGAAGGCCCCAGCCGTTCTTCCAGGCGATGTAGGACAAGTCCACCGTAAGGAGGGTGAAAACAAGCCGCATCATCAAATCGTTGACGAGGACTATCCCGACGTTGCTGACCCACCTTTGGGGCCTGCCCACGACCGACCTATGCCGGGGGCCCAGCCATTCCCACAGCGCGAAAAGGGCGAAAAAAAAGCCATCCAAGTAATAGACATTCAGCAAACCATGATCGATCAGGAATCGAAGCATCACTACTCCACCGTCACGCTTTTGGCCAAATTACGGGGCTGGTCGATCTCCCGGTGCTTGAGCTTGGCGATCTCGTAGGCCAATAGTTGCAGGGGCAGGACGGCCAGGACCGGGGCCAGGTCCTCGGGCACGGCGGGAATCTCAATGACCGCGTCGGCCTTCTTGCGGGCCAGCACATCCCCCTTCTCCACGAGCGCGATCAGCTTGCCCGACCGGGCCTTCACTTCCTCCATGTTGTTCAGCATCTTCTCGTAGACCTCCGAGCCCTTGAGGGCGATGGCCACCACCGGCATCTTGGAATCAATCAAGGCGATGGGC
>DATKOC010000142.1:0-25511 GCA_035524855.1 bacterium | reverse complement strand
GAATTTATTAGAAGAGGCTAAACGTTCCAACGTTCGTCTCGTCGTTAAACTTTCGAGGTTCGAAGCGGGTCTGCGGTCACCTTCCAGGAACGGAACGGTTCATCACGACAGGGAAGAGATCCTTAAGCAATCGGGCTTATCCTGGGCCATTCTCCGCCCAACTTTATTGTCAAATATGGCTCTTATCTGGGCACGGTCTGTCGCCCGGGACAGGGTGATTTATTGTCCGGGCGGCGGAGGCAAGGTTGCCCCCATCGATCCACGCGATGTGGCTCTCGTGGCCGCCCGCCTATTGACCCAAGACTGGCACGAGGGCGAAACCTATACCTTGACGGGCCCTGAACTCCTTTCCATGGATCAAATGGCGGGCGTCCTCTCCAAGTATCTTGATAAACCGGTGCAGTTTGTCGCCGTAACTGAGCCTGAATTCATCCGGGAATCCACGAGAAACGGGATATCCGATGAAGGCACTAAAAAATGGCTGGAAATATTCAAGGCGGTCCGGCAGGGAAAGTGCTCTTACCTTACCGATACGGTTGAAAGGATCACCGGCCGACGCCCCCACTCTTTTGGGGCTTGGTGCCATGAGCATATCGCCGCCTTCCAGCCAAGGGCCATGGTCGAGGACGGTGCCTATATATAAGCCTTGTGGCAGGAAAAGGGGCGCTCATGTCGGATTCCAAATATTTGAGGGATTTTTTCGAGGGACAACACCAAAAGTGGAAGAAAAAGACCAGCGATATTTTTCATTCCATTTGCAATGGCAAGAAAATGGAATCTTTTACGGAGAAAAAATCTGAACGAATAGAAGGGGAAGAATCCCCCGTGCCTCCATCAAAAAATGACACGGGAACACGGTGAAGTGTTTACCATTTTACTTAGCCAGGGGAAGGGGGTGTGCCGAGGATCGCCGAAGGAAGCCGAGGCCAGGGGGAAGGCTTTCCCCCAAAAAGAGAAATTATTATGTTAAGAAGTCATGCTTCCGGTTGACCAGGCTTTTTCATAAGGCCTTCGAAGAAACTATTCACACAATCAATATCCAACTCGAACAATTCCGCCATGCGTTTAATCGGGTTTCGTTGGATGTGAGGATCGTGTTCTTTTTTCGAGCCCCGTGGTAAAGCGAAAACTTTCCCGTTGTAGGTGACTAAATTGCTATGGGTGCTTTCCCTAGCCGTCGCCTTGCCCCCGGCGCATTTCTTGAGCATTTCGTATATTTCGCTAAGCCTAACTTGGCCTTTTGGACCCAATATTATGCCGCCGTGGAATATACGTACTCTGGGTTATCCTTGGGGGAGGGCGACCAATTTTTCTGGGCATCCAAACGAATGCACTCGATGACTCTTGCCGGAGCATCCACCGTGATCTTATCGAGGTCGGAAAAGGGGCCATCCGGCTTCAAAGAACCTGAACGGATTGCGTTCCGAGTTTCGGTCCAAATAGCGGCTTGTACCTTGTTTTCAGTCATAATAAAATTATTGACCGACTTTTGAAACTCCACGAAATTACCGGTGGACACGGCCAAATCTTCCAACACACCCCGGAAGAATTCCCGGAAATTCAAATAGGCTTCTTGGGGGGTGGCTCCCTCCTGGGCGATACCACCGGGGCTAACCCCGTTCAACCACCACTCGCTGACCCCATCCTCTTTTTCCTCCACCATGAGAACCCGGCCTTCGATTTGCACACCAGCAAGAAAACCCGGACCTGCGATCATGTCTTTGAATTTGAAAATCAATGGATAGGCGTTCATTGTGGACTCCTGCTCTTTTTCTCTCTAACGTCAAAACTAACAGCTTCTTTAGGGAATGTCTATAAGCCGGGAAACAAGGGGGTAACAATAAACAAGCACTTGGGCCAAGTCAACCCCTAACATCCCAGGCCTAGTTTCAATGCGAAAAACGATCTCTTTTGCCTTGGGTATTCTTTAAGCTTAAAAAAGTGGTGGGGCATCCTGGATTCGAACCAGGGACCAAGGCATTCAGGTTTGTGCCGTTTACACGGCTCCCCGGACTATCTCTTCACCCATCTGAAGGGTGTGGGACGCTTCTTCGCGGTGATTAAGGGGTCTTTACCCCTCCGCTAGTCTCTGCACCTTCCCCCGGTGTACCGGGGGCTTGGCTCAGGATTGCCCTTTGTGGGTTTCCCTGACTTCATCCCAATTCATTCATAGGCTTTCGCCAATGACGCACAGCCTAAGCTATGAGTGCCCTGCTCTAACCGCTGAGCTAATGCCCCAACTAAACCGACCCAAATTACCATGACCAGAATTTTCAATGACATCTCAAATGGCACGAACGCCCTAAAACCACTTACCAGTAACAATTCCAAAAACTGAGATGAAACCAAAACTGCCATGCTCAATTAGAACACATATTCTGCGCCATTTTAAAAGGCATGGAGAAGGGCACTCTTTTTAAAAAAAGTGCCCTTCTCTTAACCTTCCTCCAAATGTCATATACGTGTCATTGAAACCCATATTTTCCCGGTTTTTGCCGCCGGTGACCGTCACTTACCATCACTTCAAAAAAAGAGACCTTGCCCGCTCTGGGTCTAAAACCATTACGGGCAAAGGCCTTTGAAACTTGCTGGGGACAATTAAATTTTTCGTCTCACGAGCCTCGGTTACCCGAAGTAACCTCAAAATAATTATGAGTGCCCTGCTCTAACCGCTGAGCTAATGCCCCAAGGCAGATGACAGTCGACGGGTAAAACAAATTTCCAAAACTTCCCACAAATTGTCGCAAATAAATGGCAACTATAAACAAAAAAGGCGGGTTCCTTTTGGGAGCCCGCCTCGTTTTCCGCTTGGTTAATCCAAGTAGCCCTTGAGCTTGCGGCTCCGGGACGGGTGCCGGAGTTTCCGCAGGGCCTTCGCTTCAATCTGGCGGACACGCTCACGCGTGACCTTGAAAGTGTTGCCCACTTCCTCCAACGTATGCGGATAACCGTCATTCAAGCCAAAGCGCAGGCGCAGAACCTCCGCTTCCCTGTCCTTCAGGGTGTGGAGAACTTTGGATATCTGTTCCTGTAACAGGACAAATGCCGCCGCGTTGGCGGGGGAAATAACGTCTTTGTCCTCGATAAAATCCCCCAAGTGGCTGTCTTTTTCCTCGCCGATGGGCGTCTCCAAGGAAATCGGTTCCTGGGCGATCTTGAGGATGGCCCTGACCTTCTCCACCGGCATTTCGAGGCGTTCGGCGATCTCATCCGCCATCGGTTCGCGCCCCAGTTCCTGCACCAGGTCGCGGGAAACCTTGATGGACTTGTTGATGGTCTCGATCATATGCACGGGAATACGGATAGTGCGGGCCTGGTCCGCGATGGCGCGGGTAATGGCCTGGCGGATCCACCAGGTGGCGTAAGTGGAGAATTTGTAGCCGCGGCGGTACTCGAACTTCTCGACCGCCCTCATCAAGCCGATGTTCCCCTCCTGGATCAGGTCCAAAAACGGCAGGCCACGGTTCGTGTATTTCTTGGCGATGGATATGACCAGGCGCAGGTTGGCTTCCACCAGTTCCATGCGGGCGTGGTAGGCCTCTCGTTCGCCCACCCGGATGGACTTCATCATGATCTTCATATGGTCCCGGCCGGCCATGGCCTCTTTTTCCAGCTTCTTGATATTGCGGCGGGCCTCATCCCAGAGGCGGGTGGCCTTGTAGAAATCCTCCCCCTTCAAGACGCTCTTCTTCTCCAAGGGTTTAAGTTCCGCGGGAGCCCCGTGCTTGAGCACACTGGGAAGTTTGATGTAGGCCTCAGGAGTAAGTTTCATCTGCTTTTCCTGCAGGTGCATGACGTGCTCTTGTTCCTCGATCGACTCGCCCTGGTCGCGTAGGCGCCCGATGAGGCGTTCCTTGACCTTCTTTTGGAATTGGCAGTCCTTGACGAGCCAGATGAGGTCGATGAGCTTGGAATCCAGCTCCTCGGCCAGGGCCTTGCGCTTGTCGATGTGCAGGGACCTTAAGGCGACCTTATGCTGGAGGGCCTTGATCTTGCGTTCCATGACCTTGAGCTTAGAGTGGTTCTTGCGGATCTTGGCGATGATCTGTTTTTCGGGCGGCCCGCCCGGCAGGTCGGCGTAAGGGTCCAGGTCGATGGTCTCCTGGAGGGTTTTCTTCTTCTTGATAATGGCGAGGAACAGGTCATGCAGTTCCTGGAAGCCGAGGGCCGAGCCCAGGACAGCCTTTTCCACCTTGAACTCGCCGGCCTCGATGCGCTTGGCGATGGCGATTTCTTCCTCACGGGTCAGCAAGGGGATGCGGCCCATCTCGTGGAGGTACATCTTCACCGGGTCGCCCATGCGGGTCTCGACGCCGGCGGTCTCGAAGGTCTTCTCGAACTCCTCCTCTTCTTCTTCCTCGTCCTTGACGATGGCGCCGGGGGCCCCCGCGCCCACTTCCTTTTCGTCGTCGGGGATAACGGCGGCCTTTTCTTCCTGGTCCACGATCTTGATGTCGTTCTCGCCCAGCATCAAAAGGATATCATCGATCTCCTCGGAGGATACGACCTCATCCGGCAGGATGTCGTTCACCTGTTTGTAGGTGATGTATCCCTTTTCTTTTCCCACCTCGAGGATCTTGGTGACATGTTCTTTTGTCTTTGCCGCTGGCTTCATTTACTTTCCACCTTTTGTGAATATTGCCGCTTCAACAACACCATCTCTTGGGCCAATTGCAGGGCCCGCTCCGCCTGCCCGGCTTTTTCCGCCTCAGCCTGTTTCGCCTTCAAAACCGCCAACTGGCGGTTCAAGTGCCGCTTTTTCAGCGCCTGGACCAGGTCGATCAGCATGGCCTCCCGCGCCTTTTTGCCCACCTTGGCCTCAAGGGAGATGAAGGAAGGGCCCAATTCCGGAACCTGGTTCAACTCCTCCGGTTTCGCCTCACCCGAGCAAAGCTTCGCGAACAATTGCCTGAAGTTTTCCCCCGAGAAAGCTTCCGGCGATAGCTCGTCCTTGGCCCAGGGGATAAAAGCACCCCTTTCCTCGGTCAAGAGGGCCAGAAAATCCGCCTCGATTTGCGAATCGCCTGTCCCGACATCCTTCCCTGTCGAATCCGTTTCATTGCTTTTGGCGGGTTGCGCATCCGCCCCGGGCCGTCTCGACCCCTTCTTGCGCCCGGCGTTAACAATAGTAAGAAGGTCCCGGTTATCCAACCCCAATTCGGACTCAATGGCCGAGCAAGCCGCCAAGACTTTCACTTCATCCGGCACCTGGAGGATCATGGGCACGAAACCCTGAAGCGCCCTCAAGCGCTCCTCCACCGGAGCTCCCTGGAACCTCTTCTTCAACGACGACGCCCACCAACGGAAAAAGTCCGGGGCCTTGGCGATCAACCCCTCGAACTCCTCTTTGGAGTGCTTTTGCAAGTACTCATCCGGGTCTTTCGCGTCGGGCATCACCAGCACCCGGATGTTCAACCCCGCCTGGATCAGGGGCTCAAAGCCGCGAAGCACCGCCGCCTGGCCCGCCGAATCGGCGTCATAGGAAAAAACAACTTCCTTCGTGTACCGCTGCAACAGCCTGCCATGTTGGGACGTCAGCGCTGTTCCCAAAGTGGCGACGGCGTTCGCGAAGCCGAAGTGATGCAGGGCCAGCGCGTCAAAATAGCCTTCCACCACCAGGACATAACCCTTCTGCCGGATCATCTCCCTGGCTTCGTTCAACAAGTAAAGGCATTCGCTTTTTTTGAAAAGTAGTGTTTCGGGAGAGTTGAGGTATTTAGGTCCCGAATCTTCGTCCAGCGCCCTGCCGCCAAAGGCGATAATTTTATCATAGTTATTTAAGACGGGGAAAATAAGGCGGTCCCGGAATTTGTCGTAAAAGGTCTTTTTTTCCTCGTTTTGGGCCAAAAGTCCCGCG
The DNA here is from genome assembly GCA_035524855.1 of bacterium. Taxonomy (GTDB): domain Bacteria; phylum Oederibacteriota; class Muellerivitia; order Muellerivitales; family Muellerivitaceae; genus DATKOC01. The sequence goes on along the minus strand of DATKOC010000142.1, from coordinate 19,654 downwards.
GCTAGCATCTCTTCTTGGGTATAACCGGATTTCAACCCGGCGTTTTTAAAGGCCTCCCAGCCTGCCGGAGCCCAGCCGATGCGGTATTTGAGGGCGTCTTCCTTGGTAAACCCACGGGATTTGAAGTATTCCCGGGCCTTCTGTCCCTCAGCCGAAAGAAGGCTCTCATGGAAGAACTTTCCCGCGAACTCGTTCAAGTCCTGCATGCGCTCGCGGGCCCGCTCAGCCTCCTGGTCATGTTCACGTTCCTGGGGTTTGGGCAGGACAATCCCGGCTTTTTCGGCCAAAAGCCTCAGGGCCTCCGGAAAGGAAAGTTTCTCCATTTCCATGACGAAAGTAATGACATTCCCGCCTTTCGCGCATCCGAAACAATGGAAGCTGTTCCGGGCGGGTGACACCATGAAGCTGGGGGATTTTTCGCTGTGGAATGGACAAAGACCTTTGTAGCTGGACCCCGCCTTTTTCAAAGGCACATACTCGCCGATGACCGATACGATATCGGTGGAGTCCTTCACCCGCTGGATAATGTCGTCGCTATATTTCAAAAATAAACCTCAAAATCTCATTTCTTAAACTTGACCACCGTTACTCCCGCGCCGCCTTGGGCTGGCTCAGCCATAGCAAACTCCACGTTCGGATGGGCGGCGGGTAGGTGTTTGTGGATGGCCTCCTTAAGGGCCCCGGTTCCCTTTCCGTGAATAATACGGACAAAGGGGAGATTAACCAGGAGGGCGTCGTCGAGGAATTTGTCAAGCATTTGCAGGGCCTGGTCCACTAATTTGCCCCGGATATCCAGCTCCAGCTTGCCCTTGTCATCCAAACCATTTCCGCCCATTACAGTCGAGGGGGTAGAGGGCTTGGGCACCGGATGCACGGTCTTGGCGACCCGTCCCAGGTCCGAATACTTGCAGGAAAGTTTCATGCCGTTGGGCATCAGGATGACGGCTTCTTCCTTTTCCTCATCGGCGGAGACCACGCTGACGTCGGTATTCCCCGGCTTGAAGAACACCACATCCCCTTCCTTCAATTCGCCCACCTCAACAATGGTTTTCACTGGCCGTGGGGTGATGTTCTTGAGCTTCTGGTTCACCTCCTGCCGGGCCGTATTGATGCGGCCTTTATTCACGGCACCCCCCGGCGCGGGTTGCACACCCTGGATGATATGTTCTACCTTGCGGCGGGTATTCTTGAGCAACCCCTCCGCCTCGATCTGGGCTTCCTTCTTGACGCGGCGGGCTTCGTCCTTAATCTGCCGCCGGGCGACCAGCAATTCCTCTTCCAACTTCCGGGCGCTGGCCTTGGCCCGGGCGGCTTCCTGGCGGTCCCGGTCGGCCAATTGTTTTTCCTGGCCTAGTTTGGCGAGAACCTCGGACAAGTCCACCTCCCCCTGGGGAAGATGGGCTTTCGCCTTTTCCAACAATGCGTCCTCAAAGCCTAACTGCTTGGCCAGGGTAAAGGCGTAGGACTGCCCGGGGATGCCCGACACCAGCCGGTAGGTAGGCTTGCCAGTCTGCTCGTCGAACAGCATGGCGGCATTGGCCATTCCCTTTTCCTCCTGGGTCAGGAGTTTGAGGAGGGGCTGGTGGGTGTTGGCCAGGACAAACGCGCCTTTTTCCCGGAAGGTTTCCAGGCAAGCCAACCCCAAGGCGCCGCCCTCGCGCGGGTCCGTCCCCGCCCCCAATTCATCCAAGAGAAGAAGGGTTTCCGGCCCGCAATGGTCGAGCATGCGCTTGAGCGCCCGCAGTTTCGCCGCGTAGGTGCTCAAGTGGTCGGAAAGGCTTTGGCCGTCCAAGAGATCGCTGTCAAAGTGCTTCAGGACCGGGATGGAACTCTCCTGTCCGGCGAGGACCGGCAATCCCGCCTGAGCCATGACGCAGGCGAGGCCGAGAGTTTTCAAGGCCACGGTTTTTCCCCCGGCGTTGGGCCCGGAGACCAGGATTACCTTGACCTCCCCCTCGAATTCCATTTCTAAGGGGACCACCCGCTCGCGGAATTGCTGGCGGGCTTCCAAGGCCAGCAGTGGATGCCGGGCGTTCTTGAGGACCAGCGGCAGGCCCGCTTGGGGCTTGAGGTATTGACCGTCATAGCGGGAAGCGAAAGTGGCCAATACGGCGTGGGCATCCACCTCCGCGCTGGCGATCAAGGTGGTTTCGATTTCACCGGCCTTGGCCAATACAGTCTGGGTGGCCTCCCGGAGGACCTTGCGGACTTCCTCCCCCTCCCGGAGCACCGCTTCCTTGACCCGATTGTTGCTCTCCGCGATGGCCTGGGGTTCCACAAAAAGGGTGGAGCCGGAAGCCGACATGCCATGCACGAAACCGGGAATCAAGCTTTGGCGGTCCCGTTTGACGGGAACGACCAACCGTCCTTCCCGCTCGGTGATGATCTTGTCCTGGATGGCCTCGGCGGTTTCCGATTTTTGGAGGAATATCTGGTAAAAATTCTGGACTTCTGCCTTCAAGGCTCTCAATTGGTCCCGAACGCTTTTAAGACCCAGGGAGGCTTCATCAAGCACTTCTCCCTTCTCCGAAATTTTACCCAAGAGGGATCCCCTCAATTCCGGCAGGGCCTGCAAGCGGTTCAGCCACTCCTGGAACACCGCCGGTATTTCCCCTTCCGGGCTCAGGCATTGCCGGAGTTTGACCACATCCGCGAGGAATTTCACCAACGCCGCCAATTCGCGGCCCGCCATGGCCTCACCCTTTCCCCGGGCCCTCTCGAAAGCCTCGATGAAATACTGGCTGTCCGGAACCGTGAGGGAGTCATTTTTAGCGAGGAATTTCTCGAGTTCCCGGCTTTTGGCGAGGCGGTTTTCAATGACGGCTCCTTCCGTAACCGGCTGGAGGATTCTCAGGTAGTCCCTTCCCGCCGGGCTTTGGCAATGGCTCGCCAGGTTTTCCATCAGCCGTGGAAACTCCACGGCCTTGAGATAATTCTTCAGAATTTCTTGGCTCATGTTTTGGATTCTTCCTTCATTTTTTTCCTTTTCCCCGGGGAAGGACGGTCCTTCCCGGGTTTCACGGAAACATAAGGGTTGCCTTTCAAATAAAACCGGAGGGGAAGCTCAGACCCCTCGGTGATACCGATGCGGGTGGTCACTCCAACAACACCTTTCCTTTTTGAGCCGATGACATAGAGGGGTTTTTTAAAGATCGGGAGCTGGTTGTGGCCCCGATGGATTCCCAAAGCCTGCACCAATTTGCCGGGTCCATTGGTCAAACCCAGATCCCTGGGGCCAAACTTCCCACGGCGTTTGGCCATCAAATCAGGGCCCTTCACGGGTTCCAAGGCCCGCACCAGGACAGCTCCTGGAACGCCTTCGCGCTCGGTGACAAAGTTGAACATGAAATGGTTTCCATAGCAGAAATAAACGTAGGCGTGCCCCGCGGGGCCGAACATGGGTTCATTGCGGGCGGTTTTTCCCGTGGAGGCGTGACAGCCGGGGTCGTTCTTGGGAAGGTAGGCTTCGACTTCGACGATACGCCCGGAAGTGGCGCCACGGGGCGTCTCATGGACCAGGATCTGGCCGAGAAGGTCTTTCGCGACTTGGACGGTGGGACGGGAGTAAAAGGATTGTGAGAGGATCATCCAACTTCCTACTGGGACGGTCTTATTCAGAACCAACCCGGTCTTATCCTCCGGCACAAACCGTCTCCGGAGTTCTCAGTTCGCAGCCCGCAGTCCGCAGATAAGGACGCTTTCGTTCAGCGAAAGCGTCCAAAACTTCGAACTACCCACTTCAAACTTAAACCTCACCCGAGTCTTGATTTGACGAGGGTGGAAACCTTGCCCATATCGGCCTTGCCCTTGATCTTGGGCGTCAGCGCCCCCATGACCTTGCCCATGTCTTTGGGGCCCGCGGCGCCCGTGGACTTGATGGTTTCCTCGACCAGCTGGGCCAGTTCGGCGTCGCTGAGGGCCGCCGGTAGGAACTTCTCGATCAAGGCTAATTCGGCCTTTTCCTTGTCCGCCATGTCTTTCCGGCCACCCTTCTCAAAACCTTCGATGGATTCCTTGCGCTGCTTCGCCTGCTTGGAAAGCACGTCGATGACGTCCTCATCCTTCAGTTCCCGCTTCAGGTCCACTTCCTTGTACTTCAGGGCGGACTTCAACATGCGCAGGGCCGAAGTGGAGGCCTCGTCCTTGGCCTTCATGGCGGTGATGAGGTCGGCGTTGATCTTGTCGAACATGGGGGATGCGGTCATGGCTACTCCGGTTTCATGGCAGTTAGAAAAAAAGAGCCCACTCCCTTAAGGAGCGGGCTCTCGAATGACTTTCGTCCTGTTTAGTCGCGGCTGAACTTCATTTGGCGGCGGCGCGCTTTTTTGCGGGCGGCTGCCTCGCGCTTCTTGCGGCGCTCGCTGGGCTTCTCGTAAAACTCGCGTTTCTTCATTTCCGAGATGAGCCCCGAGTTCTGGACGACCTTCTTGAAGCGCTTGAGCGCGTTCTCGATGGGTTCGTTTTCTTCCAATCGGACTTCGACCACTGTGGTCACTCTCCCCTCTATGGGTGGGATGCGATAGCCGGGCTATCGAGGATGGGGAGTTTAATCGTTTAGGGGGTACCCGTCAAGCAACGCCATCTCACAGTTCGTGGTTCATGCTTGCCTGGAAAACATAAAGAAAAGAGGCGGATCCTACCTTATAAGGTAGGATGAACGGTTAATACCCTCAATGGATTTTACGAAAATGACCGGAACGCTTGATTGTAGCCTGCCAAGTGTCGACGGAGGACTGTTGTTCAGCCAGGAGGCCATCCCATGAACCGCCCCCCCAGGAGGTGGAGGTGAAGGTGATAAACGGTTTGTCCGCCGTTGTCGCCCTGGTTGATCACCAAGCGGTAGCCCTCACGTAAACCCAGTTGGGCGGCGATCTTCACGGCCCGGTTCACGAGCGTCGATACGATGGGATCATCCCCGGGGACTTCCTCGGCGGAATCCACGTGGTTCTTGGGGACGATCAGGACATGTACGGGGGCGGCGGGCTTAATGTCATTAAAGGCCAGGACTTGATCGTCCTCAAAGACGATGTTGGAAGTCGTCTCACGGTTGATGATCTTGCAGAAGATACAATGGTTGGACATGGCCCACCCCCTTGCTTTAGATTAATCTTTGATAAAAGGCCTTGCAATAAATAACAAGTCAAAAACGTCCAATTCTTCTCCCATTCCCCGCCTCATGTGCCTTAAACTACTCCCCCATTCCACCCCAAAGGTTGGTTCTGATTGAAAAATCGTGTTTGGTTTCTGATCACCGCGGCCTTGGTTTCGCTTCTGGTAATGACATCGGATCCCTTGCGAGCCCAAACCATTTCTTTGGAGATCATGGGAGGCTCGGCTTACAACCTTCCCACCCCTTTGACGGTCCATCAATCCGGCTATCCCGACATTCATTTTTGGGCCGATTACGACACCAAACCTTTCGGCCCCTACGCGCCTTACTACGCTTGGCGCGCCGGCCTTTGGGATAAGAACGAGGCCTGGGAATTCGGGCAAGTTCACCACCGGATTTTCCTGACCAACCCCCCTCCCGAAATCCAGGTCTTCGCGATCCATTTTGGCTATAACTATTTTTTCCTAGGCCACGCCTGGAAGAAAGCGGACTTCATCCTTCACCTGGGAATAGGTCCGGTGATTACCAATCCACAAAATACGGTCCGGGGACAGACATTGCAAACCAAAGACACCGGCTGGTTCGACCAGGGTTATAACTTGTCAGGAATTGGGGCGGAAGGGGCTATCAGCCGTAATTTTTATTACGCCAAGAACGGCTTTTTTCTTTTGGAAGTTGCCCTGATTGCGGGCTTCGTTACCGTGCCCGTGGTGGATGGTTCCGCCGACGTTCCCAACCTGGCCTTCCACGGGCATATCGGCACCGGGGTGAGTTTTTAACGGCGGAGATAAACGGTGGTATCTTCCGGCAAGTAGCCCCTGACAATTTCGTAAGGACCATTGGACCAACCCCGGATTTTTTCTTCCAAGACCCTGGGATTCGCGTAGAAAAGTTCCGAATCTCTCCAGCCGCCCTCATCGTTCAAGATATTGAAAGCCAGTCCCTTTTCGGCCAACCGGGACGCCGACATGAGGGTTTGTTCCATCCAAGCCCAATTGTCCTTGACCCGATGATTAAAAACCCCGTTGATGATGACATAATCCCACTTCCGCGCGGGCGGATTTTTCAGGATATCCCGCCGCTCAAAGGAGACCTCCGGAAAGCGGCGCCGGGCTTTTTGGACCATCAAGTTCAAGATGTCGATACCGGTATATTCTCCCTCCCATCCCTGACCCTTGAGATAACCGTAAAGACACCCAAGGCCGCACCCCAAATCCAATATCCTTTGGCCCTTGAGGTCACCGATTGCGGTCAGGACGCGGAAGCGGATTTCCTGGTTTTGGCGTGACCGCCAGCCCACTTGGTTCTCGGGAAGGTCAAACCGGAGGGAGCGGACAAAGTAAAAAAACCAGAGGAACAGCCGGTCATAGGCGGAAAGACCTGACGGCATTCTCAAACCCATTCGGCCAAAGCAGCCTTTTCCCCAAATCCCGTGACCATGACTAGGGCTTCCTTGCCCAACCAACCTTCTTTCCCGGGCATCACCACCCGAAGTCCCTCGTCGGTCAGGCCTGATTGGAAATTCTTCCCGTGACGCTCAACGATCACGCGGCAAACCCGACCCTTGGCTCGCTCGGCGGAATGCTGCAGGCATTCCCTTTTCAGTTCCCAAAGACGGTCAATTCTCCCGTGGAGAATCGGCGAATCCACCTTGGGCACCATCGCTTCGCCAGGCGTCCTGGGCCTATCGGAATAAGGGAAGGGATGGAAATCCACGAATTCGAGCTCTCGAATCCGGTCGAGGGTATTCCGGAAGGCTTCTTCTGTCTCGCCGGGAAACCCGGCGATGATATCCGAAGTAAGACCTATTCGAGGCACGGCTTGCCGGATCTGACGAACCGTTTCCCGGTAGCGGTCCAATGAATAGGGACGCCGCATGGCCTTGAGGATTACCTCATCCCCGCTTTGGAGAGGCAGGTGCAAATGAGCGCATAGACCGCTGTCGGATTTCCAAAGCGGTAGTAGGGCTTCCTCAAAATCCGCCACAGCGTAGGAGGATAGCCGGACCCTTCGTATACCGGGAATTCGAAGTAGTTCCTCAATTGCGGGCGCCAACCGGGGTTGGGAAACCTTGAGGCCCCAATCCCTCCCAAAAGAAGAAAGCTGGATGCCGGCCAGGACCAATTCCTTGACTCCGTTTTGGGCCAACCGGTGGCCTTCCTCTAAAATGTCGGGTATGGGCCGGGAGGCCATTTGTCCCCTCACCCGGGGAATGAGACAAAAGGAACATCCAAACTCACAGCCATCCTGCACTTTCAAGATGGCGCGTTGGTGTCCCTCGAACCGGGAAATGCCGGTTCCCCAAGGGGAACTGGACGATTGGACGAAAGATTCGTCTTCCCAGTCTGCGGAGTGTGGGTAAGCCCCGAGAATTTTTTCGAATAGGCGGGATTTCTCGATATTGCCCACCACTAAATCAACTCCCTTGAGCCCTTTCACTTCTTCGGGGCGATCTTGGGCCAGACAGCCGGTCACGACCACAAAGGAATCCGGGTTACGGGCCTTGGCCCGCCGCACCAACTGTTTTCCTTCCGAATCGGCGGCGGCGGTCACGGTGCAGGTGTTGATCACGTAAATATCGGCCTTTTGCTCGAAGGGCACCATTTCCAAGGAAGCTTTTTCAGCCTGCTCCCTCAACACCTGGGTGTCATATTGGTTGACCCGGCAGCCGAGGGTGGCGAAGGCGATGCTGGGGTTTGTTCCCTTGAGCGTCCTAAGGTTATTCATGGGCGGACTCAGGCGAGGCCGGGCGGCGTTGGATTCCCAGATCAACGTCAAATGGAATTTGGGCCACAATTCGAAAAGAATTGGCCCAGGAATCCTCGATCCAATGGGAGCGCACCTCCAGGTCGAAAGTGACACCCGGATCGATCAGGATTTTCCGGCGAATCCCCACTTCCTCGTAATGGCGCTCCGACTGGTAATAAACCCCGTCAGCTCCCAGGGAGTTGTAGTTGGAGTCTCCTTCCTCGGAAAGAAAATCCTTCCCCAACCACACGATACCAAAGAAATCCCAAAGACCATCCGGTGAGAAAGTTCCATTGGCGTAAAGACCGTAGCCCAACTCGGGGCCGGGATAAAAGGGCCGGTTGGTGTCCTTGCTCCCCAATCCCAATAATTCCAGTGAGGTCCCACCCGAAGCCGCGAGGGGCGCATAAAACTTAAACCCCGCCCCGCCCGCCAGGTTGTTACGGACCACGCCTCCATATTGGGCCCCTCCCACATGATAGCCGTGGCATTGGCCCTCCAGGTCGATTCCCGGGATGATCTCCAGGGCCCCGGAACCGCCATAATCGAATATCTCCCGATCGGTGGGCGTCAGCAATTGATGCCAATCCAAAAAAGCGTCCATCACAACCCCCGAGCTTTTTTGAATCCACTCTAATCCGTATTCCACGGGACGGGTTAATTCCAGGGTAGTGACTTCCATGGGCTCGATCAATCCGTGCCGTTCGGTCGGCAGCAAAGTCCCAAATATCCCTTGGGCCTCGCCGGATCGGTAAACGAAAGAAAGGATCGGCAGGACCCGAGTTTCACTTTCAAGGGCGCTTCGGTGGTCGGCGAAAAGTCCCCCCCAAAGGGAAGCGTGGTCACCCGATTTGGCGTTCAAATAGCTTTTGAATTGCTGTCCCAGGATGGTCTCGCGGACACGGAAGGGCTCGAAAAATTCCGTGTTGTCTCCGTAGCAAGTGAGGTTGTTTTGGAGGGTGACTCCCTCGGAATGGGAGGTGGAGGCTTTGGCCAGCCAAGCGAACCCAATCACAAGGCCGAGATTCAGTATTTTTTTTCGCGTCATCTTGAACCGGCCTTAAAACAAAAACGGGCCCGCGGGGGCCCGTTCAATAATATTAGGTTTAAAAGGAATTAGAAGGAGAAGGTCAGGTTCAGCCCGCCCTCGATGCCGCTGAAATCCAAGGTGAGTTTTTCGAACCCGTCCCCCAATGGAAGATTGCTTGAACCCGGCAAGGCGGTGATGCCCACGCCCGGCAACCCTACGGCTCCGGTGGTGGTATCCACCGCGAGAGTTTGCCCATTATTCTTGAAATCGGTCGCGCTCAAGTAGCGGAACCCGGCGTAGGGCCCCAGGGCGATATCCTTACCCAGGTAAAAATCCACGCCCAACAGGGCCTGCGCGTTGATGGCCATGGCGGTGTAAGTCCCCGAGCTGGCATCCAATCCGTTCTTGTAGGTGTAGTTTCCGCCGTTATTCGGGTCCGGACCCAGGCTGGTCTTCGTGAAATCCATGCTGATGGGGGAAATACCGGCGTTGATCCCGAAGTAGCCCTTGACGTCCTTGTCCCCGAACAGGATTTTCCCGCCGAGATTGGCCGTAACAATTGTGGTGGTGAACTGATATTGCCAAACGTCGGGCACACCGGTGTAAATCGGTCCCGTGTTATTCCGCGCTCCATCATAGGTGGTATAGGAGAGGTTCCCCACGGGGAAGTAACCCAGGGCCAAGTTAACTTCGATATTGCCAAAGGAAACGAAAGGTTCCAATTCAGGCAGGCCCACGATATTGGGTGTCACACCAGTGAGGGAAACACTCGCGTTGGGATCATTTTGGGCATACTTGGTGATTTGGGTGGGATCGGCCAGGATATATTCCGCGCCGCCCAGGAGATGGAAGCCGAAATTCACGTTGCTTTTCTTGCCGCCACCCCCGCCCGCGGAGGCCACCGCCGCGCCAGAGGTATATTTCGCGGCTTGGTCATCCACCCACTGTTGGTCCGCCGGGGCCAGGGAGGCCTTGATATGGTCAGCATAGGCCTTAATGGAGGCATTGGGCTGCTTGGCGTTGGCCACGGTGAAATAGAGGGCGGCATCCTTGCCATCCCGGGTCATGTAATAAGCATAACCGGCGTAGTAATAGCCCCGGTAATCATTGGGGTTCTGCTGGATCGCCTGCTGGAAATAGGGAACAGAAGCCGCGTATTGCTTCTGTTGGAACAGGGCCAACCCTTGGCTTAACCTGTTCGGCGCCGCCGCGGGAGCCGTGGCAGGGGCGACCACGCCGCCGGCGCTTAACTGGGCCCTCAGGTTTTGGACGAACTGGGCCAACTGGGTGTTGGCGGGCTGGAGAGCGGAAGCCCTTTGGTAGTAGGCCAAAGCCTCAGACTTACGGCCCAGGGCATAATAGCAGTTGCCCAATTTCTGGTAGGCCGGGCCGTTGCTGGGGGTCAACTTCACGGCGGCGTAGTAGTAGCGTGCGGCTTGGGCGTAATTTTTCGCGGCGTAATATTGGTCGCCCGCGGCCATGTATTGTTGGGCGGAAGCGCCTTGGGCCCTGAGGGAATAGGGGACCGCGAGACTCACGCCTACCATGAAAAGCCCAACGAATTTTTTCAAACCGCGCATTGCCGCCTCCAAAAGTTGGGTTGACGAAAAAACAGGCCTTTTTGACCCCGAAGCATCAGACATTATAAAGTTAAAAAGAAACCCGTCTAGAAAAATGATCTCAGGTTTAAGGAAGGAGCCTCGTGGCTTTCACCCCTTTTTCCGTCGTTTTAACGATACTCAACAACCGGTGGTAGCTAGGAAGCCTGGGACCCCGTGGTCGAGACAACGGCCTCCACTTCCCTTGCCCCTTCCTGCGGTTCATTGACAAAAACCTGCGGGGAGATATTGACCCTCTTCTTGTAATCGCCTTTCACCCGGTTCACGAAGGCGTCGGTATCCGCCGCCTTGACGAGGCAAACCACCGAGCCGCCCCAGCCGATCCCCATCATGCGTGACCCCAAACAACCTGGCAGGCTCCTGACAACCTCGGTGAGGATGTCCACCTCCTGGCAGGTGGTCTTGAGCTTGTCGTTCAGGGAGTCATGGGACTCGCTCAAGATCCGGCCGAACGCCTCATAGTCGCCCCTTTGGAGGATATCCTTGGCCCGTTTGACCCGTGAATTCTCGTACACCACGTGGTCCAACCGCTTGCGCAGGATGATATCCAGTTTCTTGCGGGCGGTCTCGTAAGCCTCGCCGCCAACGTCCCGCAGGGAAATCACCTTGGGAACGTGCTTGCGAATTTCCTGTAAAAGCTGGGTAAATAGTTCCAAGCGTTTCTTGAATTCATCCTCCCTTTCCTTTTTACGAACACCACTGTCCACCACGACCAATTTGTAGTTTTTGGAGTCGAAAGTCAGGTATTCAGGCTTGAATGATCGTGCGTCAAAGAGGACCAACTGGTCCTTCTTGGAGAACTTGACCGCATAAGGCGAGAAATAGTCGCCCCGCAGGCCCATAAACTGGCTCTCCACCCGGTGACAGAGCTTGGCCAGGGTGGCGTCATCCAAGGGGTTCATTCCCAGGATATTGCAGGCCACCGCCGTGGCTACCGTAATGGCAGCCGAGGCCCCCAACCCCACCCCTTCCGGCAAGTCTCCCGCCACGACCATCTGGATGCCTTCCAATTTGCGGCCCGTCCGCTCGTAAAAATAAAGCACTCCCTTGGGGTAATTGGCCCAGCCATCCGCCCGGTCGAATTTGAGGGTGGCCAGTGAAACCTTGATTTTCTCGTCATAGGTCAAGGAATGGATGACACCCATCTTGTCGCTTCGGCGCTGGGCCGCCACGACGATCGAATGGTTGCCCGCCGCAAGCAGGCTGAAACCATCCACCGCCTCGGTATATTCCCCGCCCAAGAGGGTCAATCGGCTGGGAGCCGCCACGAAAGTCACCTTCTTGCCGGGGTCGCCCCCGAATTGGTGCAGGAAGGTCGAATGGGCCCGCTTGATCAGGTCTTCCAAAGCCATAAATCCTCCAGTTATTTTTTGATGAGGGTAAGGTAGTAAAACAGAACCGGGGCGTTGAACAACAGGCTGTCGATCCGGTCAAAGACCCCGCCGTGGCCCGGCAAAAGCGAACCCGAATCCTTGGCGTTCAAACTCCGCTTGATGACCGACTCCACCAAATCCCCCACCTGGCCGAAGAAGGAAAGAAGGAGGGATAAAAGCAGGATGTCGAAAAAACGGTAAGCCCCCGGATAAAAGGGAACGAATCTCCAAAGCAGCAACAGGCCCGCCAAAGTCAAAACCAACCCGCCGGCGCAGCCTTCCCAAGTCTTCTTGGGTGAGGTCAATGGCGCCAAAAGACGCTTTCCCCACCAGCGGCCGGCGAAATAGCCCCCGGTGTCATAGGCCCAAGTGGCGGTGAAGAGGAGCAGAAGATGCCAAGCGCCGTCAGGCAACTCGCGCAACCGGAAAAAATAAACTCCCAGCAGGCCGAAGTACGCCACCCCAAAAAAGGTAACACTGACGGAGGTGATCATTTCCTTGAGCGGCCGGTTCGACCACAGGAAGGAAAGGGTCAGAATCCAAAGCCCCAAGAGCAATGTCCCCCAGCCTTCCCAGGAAACCGCAGGCCTCAGGATCCAGGTCACTAGGATAAAGCCAAGCGAGATCATTCCCTCAAGCCGGAGGGTTCTTATTTTGCGTGCGTCCGCCAAATTCAAATATTCGTGGAGACACAAACCCAAGCCAGCTACCGCGAGCAATTTGAAAAGAAAAGTTTGTTCCCAAAAAGTGGCGAACAACAGTATGGGAATGGCCGCCGCCGCCACTAAAAACCTTTTGGTCAATGAGCCCACGACGCCACGCTTCCCACCAGGCTCTCAACCCCGCCGAAGCGCCGTTGGCGCTTCTGGAAGTCCCTCAGGGCCGCGATGAAATGCCGGGTTCGGAAATCCGGCCAAAGGGTCTTGGTGATGTGGAACTCGGAATAGGCCAGCTCCCACAAGAGGAAATTAGAGACCCGCATTTCTCCGCTGGTGCGGATGAGCAGGTCCACCTCCGGCAGGTTCTTCGTGGAAAGGGATTTCGTGATGGTTTCCTCGGTGATCGAGGCGGGGTTCAATTGCCCCGCCTTGGCCCTTTTGGCGATTTCGCGGGTGGCGCTAGCCAGGTCCGAGCGGCCGCTGTAGGACAACGCCAGGATTAACTTAAGGCCGGTGCAATGGGCGGTGGACTGGATGGATTTCCGCAGTTCCTCCTGGATTTCTCCCGGCAGGTCGTCCGTTTGGCCGATGGTCCCCAGCCGCACGTTGTTCTCTAACAACTCGGCCACTTCGCTCCTCAGGTACTGTTTAAGCAGTTGCATCAGGAGACGGATCTCGGTGCGGGGGCGCTTCCAATTTTCGGTGGAAAAAGCGTAAAGGGTGAGGACTTCAATGCCCAATTCCCCGCTCAAGCGGACAATCTCACGGATGGAAAGGGCCCCGGCCCGGTGACCGGCGATGCGGGGTAAGTGGCGTTTCTTCGCCCAGCGGCCGTTACCGTCCATGATGATGGCGACGTGGCGGGGCAGGTGGAGTTTTAGCTTGTAGCGTTTTAAATAAGGCGCATTGTCCATGCGGGGCAGGCCATTCCACTGGAATATAGTTTTGAGTTCGGAGTTGGGAGTTTTGAGTTATTGAAGCTTTCAACCCGATGGGTTGAAAACCTTTCCGAACCTTCGAACCGCGAACTTCAAACTTCGAACTCGAATTTTTTGGGCTTTAATCGCCTAAAATTCGAGAATTTCTTTTTCTTTGTGCTCGCTCAATTTATTGATTTCCTGCGTGTTCAGGTCCGTCATTTTCTGGATGCGGTCGTGGAACTTCTTGAACTCATCCTCCGCGATTTCCTTCTTCATATGGTCCAGGGATTTGTTCGAGTCCTGCCGGATGCTGCGGATGGCCACCCGCCCGCCCTCGGCGAATTTGTGGACCAGCTTCACGAATTCCTTGCGGCGCTCCTCGGTCAAAGGCGGGATGCTCAAGCGGATGATCTTGCCGTCGTTGTTGGGGGCGATTCCCAAATCGCTTTTTTGGAGTGCCTTCTCGATCTCCATCAGGGCGTTGGCGTCCCAGGGTTTGATTTCGATGGTTCGGGAATCGGGCGTGGAGACGTTGGCCACCTGGTTCAAGGGCACCAGGGAACCGTAATATTCCACCTTGACGTTTTCCACCAGGGCCGTGGAGGCACGGCCGGTGCGCACTCCGGCGAAATCCCTTTTGGTGGCCTCGATGGCCTTTTTCATCTTGGATTCGGCTTCGTTGAGAATCGCGTTCGCGTCGGCCATAAGCACCTCAAAACCCAAAATTCAAACCCAAATCCGGCACGAAGCCTCAAAGGCCCTAAGAAATTCTTCTTTGCGGCTTAGTGGCTTTGTGTCGGCGTTTTTTTTAGCCCTTAACGACAGTGCCGATGTCCTCACCGGCGATCACCCGGCCGATATTTTCCGGGCGATGCATGTCAAAAACCACGATGGGGAGCTTGTTTTCCATGCAAAGGGTCAGGGCGGTCGTATCCATCACCCGCAACTGCTTGTTGATGGCGTCGATATAGGTAAGGTTCTTGAACTTCTTGGCCTTGGGATCCTTCTTGGGGTCGGCGCTGTAGATGCCGTCCACGTTGGTGGCCTTGAGGATGGCATCCGCGCCGATCTCAATGGCGCGGAGGGCGGCCGCGGTATCGGTGGTGAAATAAGGGTTCCCGGTTCCGCCCGCGAAGATCACGATACGCCCTTTTTCCAGGTGTCGCAGGGCACGGCGGCGGATATAGGGTTCGGCTACTTTGGACATTTCGATGGAGCTTTGCACACGGGTATGGGCCCCGAGTTTTTCCAGGGCGTTTTGGAGGGCTAGGGCGTTGATGAGGGTCGCCAGCATGCCCATGTAATCGCTGGAAACACGGTCCATGCCCATGCGTTCGCCATCGGCCCCGCGGTAGATGTTGCCCCCGCCGATGACCAGGGCCACTTCCACGCCGGATTTCTTCACCCCGTAAACGGCCCGGGCGATGGATTGGACCACCTTCTCGTCGATGCGGTGCTGGTTATCCCCGGCCAGGGCCTCCCCGGAGAGTTTCAGCAAAATACGGCGGTAAGCGGGTTTGGACTTCGAGATTTTCGAGGACGCTGGAGGCATTTCTATTCCTGAGGAAAACGGCGTTGACGACTAACACGCGAAACTGAAGGTGGAGCCGGTTATTCGCCCAACTGCAAACGGGTGAAACGCCGCACCACGACGTTCTCGCCAACCTTGGCGGCGACTTCCGTCACGTACTGCTTCACGCTCTTCTTGGCCTCGCGGATGTAAGGCTGGTCCATGAGGCAGACCTGTTTATAGTAGCTCTCGATCTTGCCCTCGGCGATCTTTTGTTGCACCGCCTCCGGCTTCCCAGATTGTTTGGCTTCGTTCATATAAATAGCCCGTTCCTGCTCCAACTCGGCCGCGGGAACTTCCTCGCGGGTCACATATTTGGGGGCGGAAGCGGCGACCTGCATGGCCAATTCCTTGGCCAGGGTCTGGAAATCGTCGGTCTTGGCCACGAAATCCGTCTCACAGTTGACCTCAACCAGCACGCCCACCTTGCCGCTGTGAACATAACTGCCGATCATGCCCTGGTTGGCGCTGCGGCCCGAACGCTTAGCCACCTGGGCCATGCCCTTCTCGCGCAGCCAAACCACGGCCTTCTCGAAGTCGCCCTTGGTTTCGGCCAAGGCCTTCTTGCAATCCATCATGCCCGCGCCGGTCTTCTCGCGCAGGTCCTTCACCGCTGATGCGCTGATTTCCATTATCCTTCTCCGTTTTGAATTCTTGGTTTTGAATTTTTCTTTCGTTTTACCTTTCGACCGTCAACCGTGGACCGTCGACTGTTGTTTAGACCTTGTCTTCCCGAACGCGCTTGGTGCGGATACGTTCCACTTTCTCGTTGGCCAACTCGTCGGCAATCGCGCCGACAGTCTCGGCGTCACCCGCCAGGTGTTCCACGCTGCCCACCAGGAGCTCAGCTACTTCCTTCTTTTCGCCGCTGATTTCCTCGACCACGGCCTCAACAGTTTCACCTTCCACAGGGGCCGCTTCGGCGGCCGCCATCATCTCCTCGCCCACTTCGCTGGGGCCTGCCGCGGCGTCGGCGGAGACTTCCTTGCCTTCCAATTCCTTCGAGCGGCCTTCCAGGATGGCGCTGGCCATCACGGAAGTCATGAGCTTAACGGCACGGATAGCGTCGTCGTTGCCGGGAATGACCACGTCGATCTCGCCCGGGTCGCAGTTGGTATCCACCACCGCCACCACCGCGATGCCCAGCTTGCGGGCCTCTTGGACGGCGATGTGTTCCTTCTTGGTATCAATCACGAAAATGGCGCCGGGCAGTTTATTCACGTTCTTGATTCCGCCGAGCGACCTTTGGAGCTTCTGCTTGTCCTTGTTCAAGCCGGCTTGCTCCTTTTTGGAACGATCCGCCATCTCCTGCTCGGAAATGCTTTCCAATTCCTTCAGGTAGCCGATGGACTTCTTGATGGTGGAGAAGTTGGTGAGCATCCCACCCAGCCAGCGGTAGTTGACGTAGGGCATGCCGCAACGCTCGGCTTCTTCCTTAATGGCGTCCTGGGCCTGTTTCTTGGTGCCCACGAACACGATGGTCTCGCCGGCGGCCGCCAGTTCCTTCACGTACTGGTAGGCTTCCTTGAGCTTCTTGACGGTCTTTTGGAGGTCGATGATATGGATCCCGTTGCGCTCCCCGAAAATATAGAGGGCCATCTTGGGATTCCAACGGCGGGTCTGGTGCCCGAAATGCACACCAGCTTCCAACAACTGCTTCATGGAAACGGACATCATGGTGAGGCTCCTTTAAGTTGTTCCACCGCTTTTTCTTTACCCAGGGGGAGTCCCCACCCAATCCTTCGAGACGCTTGCGCTCCTCAGGACCACTGGAGGGGACATCGAAAAAGCGTGAGAAATAGGCCGGCGGCGGACCGACGTGCCTGCTCCAGCTGGGCGAAAAGCCTGCCGAAGTTCGATGTTTATAGCATGAATTCGTGGAAAACAACAAGGTTTAACTAGCAGGCTGCCAAAAAATGAATATCACCTTTTCGCAGCCTGCTGTACCCAAATTCCCATGGAATTTGGGTATCTCGAAACGTCCGACACCGGAATGTTTCGGGTTTTAGACATCCAACCCGGGGCATGAGGTTAATTAACATAAACATTCATTCCTGTATTTTTCAAAAACCCAACCAATATCTGCCCACTGCCTTTGGCGAAGGACACCGCTAAACTGCTGGGCGCGCCGATGGCCGCCACCAGGGGAATACCAGCCGCCAGGGCTTTTTGCATGATCTCAAAGGAAACCCGGCCGCTGACTAAGAGGCCATAGTCCTTGAACGGCAGGCGTTTCCCCAGAAAACCCCACCCCACCACCTTATCCAAGGCGTTGTGGCGGCCTACGTCCTCCCTCGAGACGACCAGATTTCCTTTTGAATCGAAAAGGGCGCTGGCATGAAGCCCCCCAGTTTTCTCAAAGGTATCTTGGACCGCACGAAGAGTTTGTGGAAGGCCCAACAGAATTTTGGTGGGAATTTTGAATTTTGACTTGTTTGGCTTAAAGTTTAAAAACACCGACTCGATACTGGCCTTGCCGCAGATGCCACAACTGGAAGACGTATAAAAATGCCGGGTGTGTTTTCCCGTCTTTAAACCCGCGCCCTTCCCCACAAAAACATTAACGATATTCTCGTCCAAATCACTCTTGGGACTTTTACAGGCCACAATTTCCTTAATGTCTTTGGGGGAACGGATAAGACCTTCGGTATAAAGAAATCCCGCGGCAAGTTCCCGGTCATGGCCTGGGGTCCGCATAACCACAGCAATACTTTTGCCATTAACCCGGATTTCCAAGGGTTCCTCGGAAGCCACCTGATCGGGGGCCGTCTTCCCCTTTCCATTCGGGCCTAAACGAAGAATTCGAACAGGCGAACTGGGCTTCATGATTTTCCAACGACGGCGGGGATTTCAATTCGTACCCGAGCGTTATAGTCCGGCACACCACCCCCGGCGTCCACCAAGCCCCGGGGAATGAGAATATTCCCCTCCGGCCAATGCACCTGCAGGTTGCCCGGAGCCAGGGGGGCCAGATGTACCCGGCAGGACAGGTGGCCCAAATCATTCACCAGTTCCACCCCATCCCCCTGCTTCAAATGAAGGGCGCCCGCGTCCTCGGGATTCATCAAGACAGCCTCACGAGGGGCGTCGGTCAGCGGGTCCACTTCGGCCCAAACGATGGAATTGAATTGTTTTCCCCGCCGGGTGGAAAGATCGTATTCACCGGGTTTTCGGGTTGTATCAGGCAAGACCACCGTTTTGAAATGGGCCTTCCCGTCAGGTGTTTGGAACTTCCCGTCCGCGCACAAGTGCGGCCCTCCATATTGGAAAGCGTCGCCGGTCTTCTGGAGTTTTTGGATGCCGTCGTAAAGTGGGATAACCCTGGCGATCTCTTCGCGGATTTCCTGGGCCGTCCGGCAGCCCAAGAGTGCCGCCTTTTTGGGGTAAGCCGCCGCGGCCACCTGGAGCAGGATTTTCCACTCGGGCCTCGCTTCCCCCAAAACCCGTGGGATTTCGGGGCTGAACATGACCCGGCGCTCGGTCGAGGTTTCAGTGCCGCCGCCTTCCTGCTCGTAGCGGGTCTGGGCGGGAAGCAGGATCACTTCCTCGCCTTCCACCAGCATCTGATCCGTCAGGATGATGTCCTCATGAACCCTTAAGGGAACCTTGGCCAGGGCTTTCCTCACGTAATCGGGCTCCGGCAGTGTGCCAAGGAAATTCCCGCCTATGCAGTAAAGTAGGTCCAGTTCCCCCCGCGCGCAGGCCTCGACCATTTCTACGGTGGTCAACCCTGGTTTATCCGGCACGGGAAAGCCATAAGTGGCTGAAAGGGCCTTGGCGTTTTCCGCCGTCACCGGTTTGCCGCCGGGAAAAACCGTGGAGTAGGCTCCCATTTCCGCCCCCGCCTGAACCGAGGAATGGCCCCGGATGGGCATGAGGCCGCAACCTTCCCGGCCCACGTAGGCCTGGGTCAAGCCCAGGTTCACGATCATGGACACCGTGTCCGCCCCGAAAACGTGCTGGGTGATACCCATGCTCCAAACGAAGATGGCCTTGGGAGATTTGTGGAGAAGCTCGGCGAATTCTCTCATGGTAGCCTCAGGCAGGCCTGACTGTTTTTCCAACAACTCCCAAGGTAGGCCCTTGGCCTTTTGCTCCAGCGCTTCAAAATTCACGGTATGGGTGTTCAAGAATTCTCGGTTGACCCAACCCTTTTCCAAAAGCGCCTTGAATGTCCCGTAAAGAAAGGCGATGTCGCCTCCCTGGGTCACGGGGAACCAATAGTCGGTCACTTTGGTCCCGAAGAGCGCGCTCACGGGCGTAGAGGGCACCCAGTAGCGCTCCATACCGGGCTCCAGGAAGGGATTCACCAGAACCACCTTGGCCCCCTTGGCCTTTGACTCGTGTAGGTACTTCATCGTCACCGGCTGGTCGTTGGCGGGGTTAGCGCCAAAAAAGACGATGAGGTCGGCCTTGTAGAAGTCGCTGTAACTGCAGGTGCTGGCGGCCACACCGATGGCCCCTTTCATGGCGGCGGTCGAGGGGGAGTGGCAGAGCCGGGCCGAGTTATCCACGTTGTTGGTGCCCAGGAACCGGGCGGCCTTCTGCGCGGCGTAGTAGGTTTCGTTGGTCACGCCACGGGAAGTGACGAAGAAGGCCAGCCTGTCAGGAGTGGTGGATCGAAT
>DATKOC010000141.1:0-8391 GCA_035524855.1 bacterium | reverse complement strand
TAGATCCCGCGCCAATACCTATCCGCTCCTGTTAATTCTAGGATCCTACCTATGCTTCTTCCCCATCCATAAGGATGTCCGCTATACAATGCCGATGCTCGTGGGAGTCGCTATTGTAGGAGTACATTGGATCTCTCGAATCCGAACTCAAGCACTCCGGCTATCTTTAGCGCTCTTGGTCGGAGCCTATTTTGTCTTCGCATTTCAGGGAGTAAGTTTCGGTTTCCAGGCATTACCGAAGGAGATACGGGTAGGCCCACTGAAAGTTTTTGCTCAAGGAGGCTACTCGACGGCAAGTCCACCTACCACGGAGCAATGGCACCAAGAGGAGATCATCCGGGAGATAGCCAATTATCCCGAAAACCAACGGAGCACCGGCGTTCTGAATGATCCGGATACGATGTGGTTCAATAATTCCGGATTGAATTATTACGCGCTTCGGGAAGGAGTTCCAATCGTCCCGCCGGAACAAAAGCCTAATTTCCTCATCGAAAGGACCACCCATGGCGGACCAAATCGCCCGGGTTATGGATTACTCCGGAGATTTGAGCTACCGGACCATTCCATCCTGCGGTTATTCAAGAAGAAACGAGAAGGCGCTTCCTAATCAGTGAAGCGATAGCGGATGAGCGTGACCAGGGCAGTAATGCCGTCCCGCCAAGTAATCTTTTTACCCTCCTCAAAACCCCTTCCGTGGTAGGAAATGGGCATTTCGAAGAGTTTGTAGCCCTTCTTGAGGATTTTCGCGGTGACTTCCGGCTCGAACTCGAACCGGTTGGAACGGAGCTTCAAGGAACGGATGATGTCTCCCCTAAAAAGTTTGTAGCAGGTCTCCATGTCGGTAATGGTGGTGTTGTAGAGGATATTGGTCATGAGGCTTAGGAACTTGTTGCCGACGTAATGAAGGAAGAGGAAGGCCCGGTGCGGGCCCATGAAGCGGGAGCCGTAAACCACGTCGGTTTTCCCCTCCAATAGCGGGACAAGTAGGGTCTTGTAATCGTTGGGGTCGTACTCCAAATCGGCGTCCTGGACAACCACGAAATCACCGGTGGTATGCGGAATGGCCGTCCGAATAGCCGCCCCCTTGCCCCGGTTGACCTCATGATGATAAATCTCCACGTTTGAAGACTTTACTTTTCCCAAAAGCCTCGCCGTACCATCCGAAGAACCGTCATTGACCACCACGATCTGCTTGGCTAAACCCATAAGCTTCACTTTTTGGACTTTTTCCAAAAGCGGCAACACGGTTTTTTCCTCGTTGAAAACGGGCACGATAATGGAAAGAGTTGGCTTCTTATTTTTCCCTTTCAAAAATCCCCCCTTAAGATTTTGGCGCGCAAGCCAGTATAAAGGTTAGGCTGTTTCCTTGATTATATTTTTTCCAAACCTTTTATCCCCAACAAATTTCCGCGGCAGGCCCCGCCCAGGTAAAAGGAGCCCGTAATGAGAAGTCCAACCTTCGGCCCCACGTTTTTCAACTTGCGCACCCCCAAATCAAGGGCCTTTTCCCATTGCGGGACGAGGAAGGTTCGAACGCCCAGCTTTTCCCAGGCCTCGAAAACCTTTTCGGACTCCGCCTTGCGGTCACTGGGGGGATCTGTGACGATCGAAAAAAGCGTAGCCGGTTTGAGTAACCGGCAAATGGCGGAATAGTCCTTATCCTTCAAGAATCCGTTCAAAACAATCCACCTTTTTTTCGGACTCCCTTTCAATAACTCACTCGCTAAAACTTTAGCGGCCGCCGAGTTATGCGCCCCATCCAAAAGGATCAAGGGCTTCCGGCTAAGGGTCTCCAAACGTCCCGGCCAGCGCGTTTGGGAAATCGATCTTTGAATGTCTTGGGAATTCATGGGATAGCCTTGCGCCAATAAGGCTTGGATTCCCGCGATAGCCAAGGAAGCGTTCAGGATTTGATAGTCTCCACCCTGGGCAAGGCGAATATTCTCCTTCAATCCCGGTCCTTCCCAGTAAAACCCACCCGGACGTATCCCGAATCGAAAATCTTTCCCACCCACCCAAAGGAGGCAGTTTTTTTCCCTGGCAACCCTCTCGATGGTTCTTAAGGCCTTGGGATCGGTTTGAACCGTGGCGGCCCAACATCCCATCTTCAAAATGCCCGCTTTTTCCCAGGCGATTTTCTCGATTTTCTTTCCCAATATATTTTGGTGTTCCAAGCTTACGGGCGCGATGAGGGCAAGGGCCGGATGGGAGATAACATTAGTGGCGTCCAGTCGCCCGCCTAGCCCCACTTCCAGGACCACCCAATCCACCTTTTGTTCCTGGAACCAGGAAAAGGCAATGGCTGTGAGTGCCTCAAAGTGAGTTGGGTAATGCCCCAGCTTCCGTTTCACCTTTTTGCAGGCCGACAAGACCCTCCGGGAGTGCCGCTGGAAATCTTTTATGGAAATCCACCGGCCGTTGATCCGGAATCTTTCCCGGATGTCGCACAGATGAGGGGATGTGTACAACCCCGTTTTGAAGCCGGATTGCTTGAGAAAGGAAGCCATGAAGGCGCAAGTGGAACCCTTGCCGTTGGAACCCGCCACATGGACGACTCGAAGGTGATTTTCGGGGTGCTGAAGCTCGGCTAGGAGCGACTGGCTGGTCTCTAGGCCGAACCGCCAGCCGAATTGTTCAAGGGAATCGAGGGTGAGCTTATCTTTCACGAATGGAAGAATTTCAGGTACTTGCCCAGGGTTTCCTTCATCGTGCTGCGATGCACAATGGCGTCCACGAAGCCGTGTTCCACGAGGAATTCCGACCGTTGGAAGCCCTTGGGGAGCTTCTGGCGGATCGTCTGCTCGATGACCCGGGGCCCGGCGAAGCCGATCATGGCGCCTGGCTCGGCCAGGTTGACGTCCCCCAACATTCCGAAAGAGGCCGCCACGCCGCCCGCGGTGGGATCCGTCAAGACGGAGATGTAGGGCAGACCAGCCTCGCCCAGGCGGGCCAGGGCCGCGGAGATCTTGGCCATTTGCATGAGGGAAAAGATGCCCTCCTGCATTCGGGCCCCGCCTCCCGAAGCGGACACAATGACCATCCCGATCTTTTTCTCGATGGCCCTCTCGATGGCGCGGGTGATCTTTTCCCCGACGACGCTACCCATGCTCCCACCCATGAACTGGAAATCCGTGATGGCAATCGACGCGGGCTGGCCGTTGATCTGGCCCAGGCCGGTGACCACGGCTTCGGGCATTTTGGTCTTTTCCTGCCCCTTTTTGACCTTCTCCTCATACTCGGGGAAACCCAGGGGGTTTTGGGGAACCAACTGCTCGTCGAATTCCTGGAAAGTGCCCGAGTCCACCGTCAAATAGAGCCGCTCCAGGGAGGAAAGCTGGTAATGATAGCCGCACTTGGGGCAAACCTTGAAGTTCTTGTCCAGTTCCTTGTTATAGAGGATGGCCGAACAGCCCTTGCACTTGGCGTAAAGCCCCTGGGGAACATGAACCTGTTTCTTGCCTTGAACCTTGGCGGCGATTCCCTTTTTTTCCTTCTTGTACCAAACCACTCAAAACCTCCAAGGAAGTTAGGAGTTAGGAGTGAGAAGTGCGTAATTAAAGTCTTTAACTCCTCACTTCTAACTGCTCACTTCTACCTTATTTTAGGGCATTTACGACTTGCCGGCAAAATCCCTCAACCGCCTTTTCGATCCGGGCCTTTGGTGTCTTGGAAATCAATTGGATCAACGCGCTGGCGATGATGACACCATGGGCCACTTTCCCCACTCGGCCGGCCTGGGCGGGACTCGAAATCCCAAACCCAACCACCAAGGGCGTCTTCAACCGACGGCGTAGGTTTCTTAAAATCTCCATCAACCCCGGCGCCAAGGTTTTCCGGGCGCCGGTCACGCCGGTCACTGAAACATAATACAAAAAAGGCGAACCCTGGGCATCGGCCTTTTTCACCCGTTCCGGGCTTGAGGTGGGCGCGATAAAGGGGATTAAACTCAGGCCTTCCTGGCGCAATAGCGATTTGTAGTGGGAAAACTTCTCCAACGGCAGGTCGGGGATGATCGCCCCGTCTCCCCCGGCTTGGGCCAGTTTTTTCGCGAAGCCTTTCCAACCCATTTGCTCCACCAGGTTCAAGTAGCTCATCACCAAGAGGGGCTGTTGGAATTTTTCCTTTCGTAAATCGCGGACCATCCGAAAGACGTCCGAGAACCGGGTTCCTTGGTCCAGCGAAACCTGCGTGGCTTTTTGCAATGTGGGCCCATCCGCGATGGGGTCGGAAAAGGGGGCGCCGAGTTCCAGGGCCGCTGCGCCACCCCTCAAGGCCGCTTTGGCGCATTTCAAGGAAAGGGCGTAAGTGGGGTAGCCCAGGCAAACGTAAGGCAGGAAGAGGGCTTTCTTTTGGGAACGGGCCCGACGAAAAGCCTCCTGAAGTTTTCGGCTCATTGATGTCTGCCCTTGAGGTTTGATCCCAAGCGTTCGAGCACCGTATTGACGTCCTTGTCGCCACGGCCCGAGAGGTTCACGATGATCACGGATTTCTTGGGCATCCGAGGGGCCATGCGCGTGGCCCGGTAAACGGCGTGGGCGCTTTCCAGGGCTGGCAGGATACCCTCGTGGCGCGCCAGCATCTGGAACGCCTCCAAGGCCTGCTTGTCCGTCGCCGAAACATAGGTCGCCCGGCCCGTGTCCCTAAGCCAGGCGTGTTCGGGGCCCACGCCGGGATAATCCAACCCCGCGGAAATCGAGTGGGTTTCGGCGATCTGACCCTCGGGGCTTTGGAGAACGTAACTGTAACTACCGTGTAGGACGCCGGGTTTGCCCTTGGCCATGGTGGCCGCGTGCCGCTTGGTTTGGACCCCGTCCCCCGCGGCCTCCACCCCGACGATCTTGACCTTCTTGTCCTTGATGAAGGGGTAGAAAAGCCCGATCGCGTTGGACCCCCCGTTCACGCAGGCCACCAGCAGGTCGGGTAGTTTGCCTTCCTTCTTGAGGATTTGTCGGCGGGCTTCTTCCCCGATGACTTTCTGGAAATCCCGGACGATCAAGGGATAAGGGTGGGGCCCAGCGGTGGACCCGATAAGGTAATAGGTGGTTCGGACGTTGGTGACCCAATCCCGGATAGCCTCGCTCATGGCGTCCTTGAGCGTGCGGGTTCCCGAGGTAACGGGGTGGACTTGGGCCCCTAAGAGCCGCATGCGGAACACGTTCAAGGACTGGCGCCGCACGTCCTCCTCCCCCATGTAGACCTCGCACCGCAACCCAAAAAGCGCGCAAACGGTGGCGGTGGCCACGCCGTGCTGGCCGGCGCCGGTTTCGGCGATGATGCGTTTTTTCCCCATGGCCTTGGCCAAGAGGATCTGGCCCAGGCAGTTGTTGATCTTATGGGCGCCGGTGTGGTTCAGGTCCTCGCGCTTGAGGTAAATCTTGGCGCCCTTGAGGGCTTGGGTGAGGTTGGCGGCGAAAGTGAGCGGAGTGGGGCGGCCGTCGTACTCGGTAAGGTAATTCCGCAGTTCCCTCTTGAACCGCGTGTCACGCCGGGCCTGGACGTAGGCGTCCGTCAACTCCCGCAAGGCCACCATCAGGGTCTCCGGGACATACTGGCCCCCATAGGGGCCGAAATAACCCTGGGAATCGGGGAGCTGGGGCAATTTATTTTCCTTCTTCCGGTTTGGGTTGGCTGAGTTCTTTCTTGATCTGTTCCAATTTGTCCTTGGCCCCCTGGTGGGCAGGGTCCATCTCGCAGGCTTTCATGTACTCGTTCTCGGCCTTATCAATGTAATCCAGCCGGTTGTAAAGGTCGCCCAGTTTAATGGTGTGTTCCACCGCCTCGGCGGTTTGGTTGTGGCGTAGGTAAAGGTCCCGAAGGTTCAAAAGGGCCTCGACGGCCTCGGGCAGCTTATTCAGGATATCCTGGTACATCCCGATGGCCTTGTCCAAATCCTGGGATTCCACCATCTTTTGGATCAAATTGGCCATCTCCCGAAAGGCACCCGCCGCCTTTTTGTGGTTCTTTTCCCTCATGTAGCCGTTGGCGGAAATCTCGAATTGCTTGTAAGCCCTTTCCAGGTCGCCTTTCTTCAGGTAAAGCTCACCCAGGGTGACGCTGACATTGTAGTCGTGAGGGTCCAAGGCGATGATCTTTTCGTACTCCACGATGGCCTTGTCCCAACTGCCCGTATGGTAGTAGATATGGGCCAATTTGATGATCAATGATTTTTGGTCGGCCATGTCCGGTCTCGGTTTCCTGGGTTAAGGTTGAAAAACTTTTCGCACTCGCTGGACGAAGAGGGAAACTTTGCGGGGATCTTTGATGCCCGGCCGGGCTTCTACACCGCTGGAGACATCCGCTCCAAAAGCATGGGAAGACCGGAGGGCTTTTTGGACGTTTTCAGGCGTTAAACCACCCGCGATTAAAACCGGGGCCGGGAGGTCGAGAACGGCCTTCCGGGCCCAGGGATATGGATAGGATTGGCCGGTTCCACCGGGAATGTTCTTATTATAGGAGTCCAATAAAAAGGCCGCAACCCGAAAGCCCCGGAAGCGCTTGTAGGCGTCCTTGTTTTTCATCCGGATGACCTTGATCACGGGCACGGAGATTTTCCCAAAATAGACTTCGCTTTCCTCGCCATGAAGTTGGACGGCTTGGAAACCGCAAAGTTTAATCAACCTTTTTACTTTGGCCAAAGGCTCGTTGACGAAAACACCGACGGGCACCACCGTGGGCGGCACCCCTCGGACCAGGCGTTTGGCTTGGGTGGGCGTGATCTTCCTCGGACCCATGGTCATTTGAAAGCCGATGGCGTCCGCGCCGGCCTTCACAGCTTGGCGGACATCCCGGGGGCGGGTGACGCCGCAAATCTTCACGCGGAACATTTAATTCTCCTGCGGCATCAGCGATTTCACGGCAGCGGTCACGTCAGGCGAAGTCATGAAGGCTTCCCCCACCAGAATGGCGGTCACGCCGGCCCCTTTCAACCGCTGGGCGTCCTCCCGCTTGAGGATTCCACTCTCGCTGACCACCGGGAGTCCCTTCGGGCATTTGGGGAGAAGGCGGAAGGAAGTGTCGAGGGTAACCGTGAAATCATCCAGGTTCCGGTTGTTGATACCCAAAAGTTTCGCTCCCGCCACGAGCGCCATCTCCAACTCCCGTTCATCGTGGATCTCCACTAGGCTGGGCATGGAAAGTTCGGTAGTGACCGCCAATAGCTCCTTCAATTTGGCGGGAGGCATCATGGCCGCGATAAGGAGAATGGCGTCCGCCCCCGCTTCCCGAGCCTCATAAACTTGGAGTTCATCAATAATGAAATCCTTGCGCAGAACCGGGAGGTTGGAGGCCTTCTTGGCTTCTTGCAAGTAGATGAGGGATCCCTGGAAATATTGAACGTCGGTCAGGACCGAGAGGGCTTGGACCCCCGCCTTAGCGTAGGCCTCGGCCAGGGGCTTGATCTTAAAATCTGTCCGCAGGACACCTTTAGAGGGGCTGGCTTTTTTAAGTTCGCCAATCAGTGAAAGTTTGCCGGGCCGCTGGAGCGCTTTGAGAAAATCTTTCGCGGGCGGCTGGCTCTTGGCGCCTTCCTTGAGGGAGGCCAAGCCCCTAATTCGCTTCAACTTGGCGACTTCTTCTAATTTCGTTTGTGCGATTTTCTGCAAAATGCTCATTGGTGCGACACTTTTTCCATGGTCTTCAGGGCCTTCAAGGCTTTCCCCGAATCAATGGATTCCTCGGCCAATTTCCGGCCATTCTTGATGGCGTGGCACATCCCCGCCACGTAAAAACCGACGGAAGCATTCATCACCACCGCGTCCCGTTTGGGCCCTTTTACCCCCTCAAGGATCTCCATGACAATCTTGGCGTTCGCGGTCGAGTCACTCCCCTTGAGTTCCTTCAGGGGCCGGCTCTCGAACCCGAACATCTCGGGCCGAATTTCCGTCTGCTCGAACACCACCTGGGAAGCCGGGCTCAGGTGACATTCGAAAAGGGTGGTGGGGCCCGCGCAGGAAACCTCATCCAGCCCTTCCTCGCTGTGAAGGGTCACAACTTTTTCGCTACCTGACTTGACCAGGGCCTCCGCCATCAGCTTGGCCTTTCGGGGGTCGAAAACCCCGATAACCTGGCGTTTGACCATGGCGGGATTACACATGGGACCCAGGATGTTGAACAATGTCCGAAATCCCAGTTCCTTGCGGATAGGGCCGACGTTCTTCATGGCGGGGTGGAAATGGGGGGCGAAGAGAAAGGCGATACCGGCCTCCCGCAGGCAGTTCTCGATGGCCCGCAGGGGGGGATCAATCTTGACCCCCAGGGTTTCCAATACTTCGGCGCTGCCGCATTGGCTGGAGGCCGCCCGGTTGCCGTGCTTGGCCACCGTCACCCCACCGCCCGCCAGGACAAGGGCCGAAACCGTGGAAATATTAAAGGTCCCATGGTGGTCACCGCCCG
>DATKOC010000140.1:0-4507 GCA_035524855.1 bacterium | reverse complement strand
TCGAACCCCAGCCGCCCCATGCCCGGCCAGGCGAAGATGGTCTCGATGATGAAACTTCCACCGATCAGGCCCGGGAGCGAGAGCCCCGCGATGGTGATGATGGGCCCGAGGGCGTTGGGCAGGGCGTGGTGGAGGATCACCTGGAGCTCCGACAGGCCCTTGGCGCGCGCCGTGCGGATGTAGTCCTGCCGGATCACCTCCAGCATCGAGGTGCGCATCTGGCGGGAAATGAAGGCCAATCCCCCGAAGGTGGTGACCGCGAGGGGCATCAGGAGGTGCAGGAAAAGGTCGCCCGCCCTCTCATACCAGGGCAGGTACTCGGAGCCCACGGTCGTCATGCCGGAAACCGGAAGCCAGCCCCAATGCACCCCCAGGAGCATCATCAGCATGAGCGCCAGCCAGAAGGTGGGCATGGCGAACCCGACGAAGGAGAAGACCGTGATGAAGCGGTCGAGCCACTTACCCTGATAGTAGGCGGCCGCCATTCCCAGGGGGACGGCGACGAGGAACAGGAGGATTTCCGAAAGGCCCGAAAGCAGGAGGGTGGCCGGAAGGCGCTCGCCGATAACGGTGATCACCGGGCGGTTGTCCATGAAGGAATTGCCGAAATGAAGCGTCAACATGCCCTTCAGCCAGCGCCCATATTGGACGTAAACGGGGTCGTTGAGGCCGTAAGCCTCCCGCAATTTGGTGATATAGCCGGGGTCGATCTTGGCGTTGAGGTTGACGCTCAAGGTGGCCGGGTCGCCGGGAGCCAGGTGCATGATGAGGAAGCTGAGGATGGAGATCCCCAGGATGAGCGGGACCATCAAAAGAACGCGGCGGATGAGGAATTGACGCATTAGCCACCCCAGTTCACGGCTGACGGTCGACAGTCGGCAGGAAAGAATTAAAGCAGATCATCCCTGAACCGTCGACCGTGAGCTGCCAACCGACTTTCAGGGTTTGTATTTTTGCTGGTTCGCCGGGACGTACCACTTTTCCGCGTGCCAGCCGATGCCGTTGCGGTTCACATCCAGGCCCTTGAAGCGCTTGTGCACGGCGGGAAGCGAGTAGGGCACGTAGAGGAAGGTGGCGGCCACGTCCTCCGCGAGGATCTTGTGGATGCGCTGGTAAATTCTCGCCCTTTTGGCGGGGTCCAGGGTTTCCCTCCCCTGAACCAAAAGGCTGTCCACGGTCTTGTTCTTGTAGCCCACCATGTTGTACTGGTGCTCGCCCATTTGGGAGGAATGCCAGGAGAGGTAGCAGTCGGGCTCGGGGCCGAACTGCCAGCCCATGACCATGGCGTCGTACTTGCGCTTGTTGATGTACTGGCTGAGCAGGGTGGTCCACTCGATGATCTGCGGCTGGCAATCCACCCCGATTTCCTTCAACTGTTGCTGGATGATCGTCGCGATGCGCTCCCGGCTCACGTTGCCCTGGTTGGTGTAGAGCTTGAAGCGGAAGGCCGTCTTGCCCTTGGTGAGGACGCCGTCCGGCCCGGGCTTCCAACCGGCCTGCTTGAGCAGTTCCCTGGCCTTGGCGGGATCGTAGGGGAGGGGCTGGACGGATTTGTTATAGGCCCAGGAACTGGGAACGAAAGGCCCGGTACAAACCGAGCCCAACCCGTAGACGACGTTCTGGATGATGGCCTGACGGTCGATGGCCATGGTGAGGGCCCTGCGGACCTTCACGTCCTTGAAGAGGGGATTGGCCAGGTTCCAACCCAGATAGGTATACACGAACTGGTCGGTTTGGTACTTGTTGTAGAAATCCCTGAACTTGGGCGTGTCGGTCTGCCGCGCGTACTGCTCGGGGGAGAGGGTGCCGCTGGTCCAGGCGCCCATGGCGTCGACCTCGCCCTTGAGGAGGCTCAGGAACTCCGAGGATTGGTCGGGAATGACCCGCAGGACGAACCTTTTGATGTGGGGCTTCCCTTCCCAGTAATCCGGGTTGGCTTCCAGGACGATCTGCTGGGCGGTCTTCCACTCCACGAACTTATAGGGGCCGGTCCCGATGGGATGGCGGTTGAACTCATCGTCATGGTTGATGTCCTTCCCCTCCAGGAGGTGTTTGGGAAGGATGGAAGTGAAGGTGTTGGTCAAGGCCGGGGCGAAGGGCTTCTTGTAGGTGACCTTGACGATGTAGGGGTCCATGATCTCCACGGTTTTGATGTACTGGTAATCGGCGCCGTAGGGGGTGTTGACGGTGGGATCGGAATAAACCTTGTAGGTGAACAGCACGTCATTGGCGGTGAACTCGACGCCGTCATGGAACTTCACGCCTTTGCGCAGGTAGTATGTGACGGTCTTGCCGTCCTTGGAGACCGTCCACTTCTCGGCCAGGCAGGGTTCCAATTCCAGGTCCTTGTTGTAACGCAGGAGGCCGCTGAAAACCATCGAATCGATATCGCCACCCGTGGACTCGTCCACCAGGGCGGGATTGAGGGTCTTGGCGTCCCCGATGGAGGATTCGATGAGCATGTCCCCGTCGGCCACGGGGCCGTCTTGGGTATAGATTTTGGGGTCCTTGTGAGAACAGCCGGTTAATGCCGCTAGCGTCACCAATATCGCCAGGAATTTCCCAAACATAAAACTCCCTTTTCCACGAATTTAACCGGCTGAAAAGATACCTGTCATTGCGAGGAGTGTCCCGCGAATAGCGGGACGGTTACGACGCGGCAACCTCAGTTTTAAAAAACGCGAATCCACCTAAAGGAAAAACCACCCAGAAACTGAGATTGCTTCGTCGCTAAAACCGCTCCTCGCAATGACATCTAAGAATCACGCTCCATGGCATTTCTTGCGCCATTTCCTGTTTATGAAATGGCACCCCCAAAGCCCCGGCTTCGCCTGGTAGGCTCAGCCCAGGGCCGAAACGCCATTCCGCTTACGCTCCATGGCATTTCTTGTACTTCTTCCCGCTTCCGCAATAGCAGGGGTCGTTGCGGCCGATCTTGGGTTCCTCGCGGCGGATAGTGGCCACTTTCGGGGGTGGCCCGCCTTGGGGACCGCCTTCCGGCGGCATTTCCCAGGGCTGTCCGCCCATCGGCATGCCGGGCGGCACGTTTCCGCCCATCATGCCCATCGGCTGGGGCGCCGGTGGGGCCTGGGGCGCGATGGCCTTGCGCGGGTCGAAATCCGGGTGCTCTTCTTTGATTTTCTGGGGCAGCCCCGTGGGGAACAGATTTTCGGTGTTGGCCACTTGCTGGACCAGGAAAAGGAGCTTGAGGGAGTCTTCCTTGACCCGCGCCACCATCTCCTGGAACATCTCGAATCCCTGTCGTTTGTACTCGACGAGGGGATCTTTCCCGCCGTAGGCCTGCAGGTTGATGCCTTCCTTCATGTGGTCCATGCTCAGCAAGTGGTCTTTCCATTGGTTGTCCACCACTTCCAGGATGATGGCCCTTTCCAGGGTCCTCATCACGTCCGGGGTGAGCGTTTGTTCCTTCTTCTCGTAGGCCTTGATGGCCTCATCCTTCAGCGCCCCATGCAGGCTGTCCCGGTCCATGAACCGGAGGTTCTCCTCCTTGAAGTCCAGCGGATGCTGGAAGACGCCCTGGAACCATTTTTTCAACCCCTCAAAGTCCCATTCGTCGGCCTTCGCCTTTTCCGGCGCGTAGGTATCCATCCCCAGGAAGGCCACGTCCTCCAGGATTTCCAGGAGGTGGGGGCGGATGTCTCTTTCCCGCAGGACCCGGTTGCGCTCCTTATAGATGACCTCGCGCTGCTTGTTCATGACGTCGTCGTATTCCAGGAGGTGCTTTCGGATGTCGAAATTGTGCGCTTCCACGGCCTTCTGGGCCCGCTCGATGGACTTGGACACCCAGGGATGCTGGATAACCTCCCCTTCCTCCATGCCGAGCCTTCCCATCCAGTCCTTGAGGCGGTCGGAGCCGAAAATGCGCATCAGGTCGTCCTCGAGGGAGACGTAAAAGCGGGAAAGGCCGGGGTCGCCTTGGCGGCCCGACCGGCCGCGGAGCTGGTTGTCGATGCGTCGGCTCTCATGCCGTTCGGTGCCCAACACCGCCAAACCGCCGACCTCCTTCACCCCGGGGCCCAGGACGATGTCCGTGCCGCGGCCCGCCATGTTGGTGGCGATGGTGACGGCCCCCGGCTGTCCGGCGAGCGAGATGATCTCCGCTTCCCGTTCGTGGTACTTGGCGTTCAGGACCTCGTGCTTGACCCCGCTTTTCTTGAGCATGGAGGAGAGCAGCTCGTTCTTCTCGATGGAGACCGTCCCCACCAGGACCGGCTGTTTCTTGTCGTTGAGTTCCTTCACTTCCTTGACGATGGCCTCGAACTTTTCCCGCTCGGTGCGGTAGACCGCGTCCGAGTCGTCGATGCGGATCATGGGGTTGTGGGTGGGGATGGTGAGGACATCCAATTTATAAATCTCAGCGAACTCGGCGGCCTCGGTCTCGGCCGTTCCCGTCATGCCGGCCAGCTTGTTGTACATGCGGAAGAAGTTCTGGTAGGTGATGGTCGCCAGGGTCTGGTTCTCGGCCTCAATCTTCACCTTTTCCTTG
>DATKOC010000139.1:0-14288 GCA_035524855.1 bacterium | reverse complement strand
GTTAGGCTTATTTGGAAGTGTATGTTCGGGTTTTCTGGGTTTATTTTGGGTTTTAATGACAAAGCCATTATTTTTAGTTATTTATTACAAATTGAAAGAAAAGTAATTAGTCGTGTTTTGTGAGGCAAACGAAACAAGGGGCCTGGCCAATAGATTATAGATAAGCCGAATTTACCCTTGCCCCGCCCCTGAGCCCTTGAATGCCCCCTCGATAATGCCCCTCCGACCCCCAAAACCCCGGTCCGGCTTAACGGTTGACCGAGGCGACGCTTTGGTAAAGGGCGTAAAAAAGCCCCGCGCCGTTGGCGATGGTCTGGGTGGAATTGAGGCATTTGGCGAAAATGGCGAAGTTGCCCGAGTAGGGATAGGCCGAGCTGGGGATGGAAAAAGGTGAAGAAACGCTCCAGCAGGTGCCGGTGGAGAATGTCGTGACGGCCCCGCTGACGACATCCACCTCATTAAATAAGCTGGGGCCGGTCCAAGTGGCCCCGCTGCCGTCGGCGGCGAACGAAGGGTTGTTCGGCATCACCAGGCCGGCGGAGGCCGTTCCGGCGCCCGTTAGGGTGGTCAGGGTATAGGCCGCGCCCGCCGTGAAAGTCACGCCGGAAACGACGTTGGTATACCAGCTATAAACCACGCCCCCGATCGTCACCGGGTAATCGTATTGAAGGCCGAAATTCAACCCGGGACCGGACACCGTGACGGCCGCGTCCGTCACCGGCGCACAGTTCACCGCCAGGTAAACCCCCGCTTGCCCGCGGGAGGCGATGCCCTGGTTGTTGTAAATAATATAAGCCGGGTTCCACATGATGCCGGTGGCGCAGGGTAGGGTTTGGATGGGGTAATAGCAGGTGGGCGTGGGGCTCGGCGTGAGGATTGTGGCGGGAAGGGCAGAGGTCGAAAAATTACTTTGGCAAGCAATGGAAGCGAAGGTCAAAAGGCCGGCGAGAAGAAAAGAAAGAAGAAGATATTTCATGCGCGCCTTATCCTACTCCCCGGGTGTTTTTCGCGGATCTCGACCTGAACATTATGCCTAGGATTAAGTGTGCGAGACAGGGGAAGAGTTCCACAAAATAACCGCTATTTATTGTTGGAAATAGGCCCGCGAAACCAAGGGGCTTGGCCGATAGATAATAGTTTAGGAAGAATTTACCCTCGCCCCGCCCCTGAACCCTTGAAGAAATCCCCCTCAGCTTTTAAGTGTCCGGCGGCTGGACACGAAAAATAAGGGTTTTTGACCCATCCACCCAATACTTTGTCCAAATGGAAGAAACCCCTTCCCCTAATCACTATATAGTTAGCTAATCCCGTCCTCCCGAGATTGAGGACCGGTTGCCAGCCTGATCCCGAGGACCCTTCATCCATGAAACGACACCCAGCGGCTTCCGGTTTCCCTTGGCCGTGGAAGGGAACGGCTATCGCCGCCCTGATGCTGTGGACCCAAGCGCCGGTGGAAGCCGGCATCCTGCCCGGCCACCGGCCGGCCGCCATGGCCGCCGCGCCCCTGGCCGGAAAACTGGACGAGGCCACCCCGCTATACCTGACGATCGGCCTTCCGGAACGCCACCAGGACACCCTCAAGGACATGCTTCGGGAAATCTACGACCCCCACAGCCCCCGTTACCGCCGCTTCCTCAAGCCGGACCAATTCGGCGCGCTGTTCGGCGCCTCCGAGGCGGATTACCAGACGGTGGTGGATTTCGCCGTCAGCCACCACCTTCAAGTCACCCAAACCCACCACAACCGCCTGCTATTGAGCGTGCGCGGCACCGCCGCCGACGTCGAGCGGGCCTTCCACGTGACGCTCAACAACTACCAACGTCCCGACGGGAAAGTGTTTTACGGGCCGGACCGGGAACCTTCCGTGGATTCGGGGGTCCCCATCGCGCACATCACGGGCCTGGACAATTTCGACCATTTCCCCGGGAGGGGACCGCGGGAGGAGAAAACCCGTACCGAGCCCTTAAGCCCCGCCCGCAAAGGCGGGACGGGATACGGCACGGGCCCCAATTGCGGGGGAGGGAATTCCTACCTGGGGAGCGACCTGCGGAAGATCTACGCCCCCAACGTGAACTTCGACGGGGCGGGCCAGACGGTGGCCCTGGTGGAATACGACAACTATTACGACTCCGACGTGAACGCTTACGCCGCCCTCGCCGGACAAGCCGCGCCCAGCCTGACCAGGATCCTGGTGGACCAAGCCAGCCCCCCGGCCCCATCCTGCGAGAACTGCGAGGTGGCCTTCGACATCGAGATGGTCATGGCCATGGCGCCCAAGGCCGCCATCCTGGTCTACGAGGGGGGACCGGTCAACGCGCCCTGCAACGGCTTCGACACCCCGCCCATCGACGTGCTGGCCCGGATCGCCAACGACGACCTGGCCCCGGTCGTGAGCAACTCCTGGTACTGGACCGGGTACGTGGACACCAACGTGGCGGTCCTCTTCCAGCAATACGCCCTGCAGGGCCAAACCTTCCTCAACATCTCCGGCGACCTGGGGGCCTTCGCGCCCGGCGACCCCATCACCAGCCCCTTCCAGCCGGTGTACGAGTCCCAGCTGATGACGGTCGTGGGCGCCACCACCCTGAACACCACCGGCACCGGCACCGGCGGCCAGCCCACGCCGGTGGGGAATTACGTGAGCGAGTCGACATGGAACTATTCCCCCGGCCCCTCGGCCACGAGGACCCCGGCCCCCAACGCGGTGGACGGCGGCGGCTATTGCGGCGGGGCGAACCCCCTGGCCATCCCCACCTACCAGGTGCCCTACGTGAACGGCCCCAACGGGGCCTCGGCCGCCTACCGGAACATCCCGGACGTGGCCATGATCGGGGCCCAATTGACGCTGGTCTGCAACAACGGCGTGACCGACGGGTGCGCGAGGGGCACCAGCGGCTCCTCGCCGCTATGGGCCGGTTACGTGGCGCTGGCCAACCAGGCGGCGGCCAGCCTGGGCCAGCCGGCGCTGGGTTACCTGAACCCCAAGCTCTACGACCTGGCCTCCAACCCGGTCACCTACGCCTCCGACTTCCACGACGTCAACGACGGGAGCACCAACAATTACTGGGGCACCAACCCCGCCCTGTACCAGGCCGTCACGGGCTTCGACCTTTGCACGGGACTGGGAAGCCCCCAGGCCAAACTGCTTTACGACCTGGTGGGCCTGGCCCAGCCGCCCACCCCCACTCCCACGGCCACGCCCAACTGCCAAACGCTGGGCGCCAACGACACCATTCCCCCCGCCCTGGCGCCGATCCCCGGCAATACGGCCCTTTCCAACGCCTACATCGTGGGGTCGGGTTGTCCGGCCACGCTGACCCAGGCCGGCTTTTACGCGGCCTCCGCCTCGGGCGGTTTCGTTTATTTCATCGTTTACAAGAACCTGGTTTCCCTGACGGGGAACTCGGTCGTCAGCGGCACCCTTTTCTACAACTTCTACGTGAGCCCCGGCGCGGCCGGGTGGTATAGCGCCAATCCCAATATCCCCGTGGCCTGCGGCGACAGCCTCATCCTGACGGTTTACGCCCCCTCGGCGGGCGTCTCCTTGGGCACCACGGGCCTGTCCGCCTGCCGGGCGGACAGTTACGCGGGGTTCCCCGCGTCGCCCTATGCCAACCCCGGAATCCTCACCTCGCCCGCCACCGGGCCCTGCTATGAGAGCTACGCCAACCTCTGCCTGGCGCCCACCCCCACCCTGACCGCCACGGCCACCGCCACGGGGACGGCAACCCCGTCTTCGACCTCCACAGGAACCCCCACGCCCACCGATTCCCCCACGCCTACGGCCACGGCCACCGCCACGTCCTCGCCTACGCCGACTTTCACCGGCACCGCCACGGGCACCGCTACCTCCACCCCGACCTCCACCGGAAGCCCCACGGCCTCCAATAGTCCCACCCCTTCGGCCACGGCGACGCCCACGGACTCCTTTACCGTGACGGCCACCGGGACGCCGACCCCCACCGGCAGCGCGACGGCGACCAATACACCGACGGCCACGGCGTCAAGCACTCCCACGGGAACCTTCACCCCTTCCGCCACCGCTACCCCCACGAATTCATCCACCTCCACCCCGACACCCACTCCCACCGCTTCGGCGACGGCCACGCCAACGGCGAGCGCCTCCAGCACCCCCACGGTCACCGCCACCGGCACTTGGACCGTTCCGGGGACCCCCACCGCCACGCCCCAGGCCACCGGGGTTTCGGTGGGCTCGCCCTTTCCCAATCCGGTCTCGGGAACGGAGGGCGTGACGATCCTGGTCCGGTCGCCGGGCTCCTCGACGCTTCAATTCGACCTATTCACTGAAGGGTTCCGCAGGATCCGATCCGGCCAGCGGGTTTTCCAGGATTTCCTGATTCTCACCTGGGACCTTCGGGACGACGAGGGAGACTTGGCGGCCAACGGCCTCTATTACCTGAGGGCAAAGGTGAAGGGCAATGGAGGTGAGACGACCCAAATCCGGAAGATTCTTCTGTTACGGTAATTTTCCCGCCTTGGAAGCCCGACGAAGAGGGAAACCGCCGGGCGACTGGAACCTCCGGAAGGCCTTGGCCGTCTGAGGTATAGGCCCTATACTCGGGAGGTTGAAACCGGGGCGAGGGTTCCGGATTAAAAAAGAGGGGGAATTTCGACATGAAAAAACATTCGTATCTCTTGGCCCTGGGCCTCTTGGCCGTCCTGCTACCGGCGGCGGCCCCGGCGCAGGTGCAGGTGGGCTTTTCGGCGGGTTCGGGGGGGAACTCCTTCTACCTGGCGGTCGGCAACTACTACCAGGCGCCGCAGGAACAGGTGGCGGTCTGCCAGCAGCGGCATATTCCCGACGAGGAAATGCCGGTGGTTTTCTTCATCGCCCAACGGGCCCACGTGGCCCCCGGCGTGATCGTGGACCTGAGGGCGGGAGGGGGCCGATGGGTGGATATCATGGGCCGCTACCACCTGGACCCGCGGATCCTCTACGTCAAGGGCGCCGGCTCACTCCGGGGAACCCCCTACGCCCGCTTCGACGATTACTACCACCACCGGGGCAGGGTGACGCTGGAGGACGGGGACATCGTGAACATGGTGAACCTGCGCTTCGCCTCCGACTACTACCACCGCCCCGCCGGGGAAGTGGTCAAGATGCGCGCCAAGTACGGTGACTACCGGTCCGTCCACGAGTATTACCACCCCTCGCCCAAACCCGGGCGCGCCGTGGACCGCCACGACAAACGCAAGGACCAGCGGGAGGACCGCATGGACCGGCGGGACGACCGCCGCGATGACCGGCAAAACGACAGGCCCGATGGACAGCCGTCCTGGCACAGGGACCATCTTTAACCGACGGCCCCCCGGGGCGTTCGCGGAAGTTTGAAAAACAAAGCCATGAAACCAAAAGTTTCATGGCTTTTGTGTTTTACGCGGGCGTCGGGCGGGCGTTGACGGCGGCCGGGAGGGGTAGTACATTGTATATACAACGTTATCACGGGGGACCGGCCGGGGCCGGTCCCCCCAACGTTTGAAACAGGGAGGATCGGCATGCACCGATTGACGATGGATCGGTCCAAGGAATTCGGCACGATGCCGATCTCTCCCCTGCGTTTGAAACAGGGAGGATCGGCATGATCAAGAAACTCACCAAGCACGGCAACAGCTACGCCCTCATCATCGAACGGCCCATCATGGACCTGCTCCACATCAGCGAGAAATCCGAGCTTTACGTCACGACGGACGGGCGCAACCTCGTCATCTCGCCCGCGGACGACAAGAAAAAGAAGACCGCGTTCGATTCCGCTTTGGGGGAAGCGAACCGGAAATACGGACAGGCCCTCAAGCGCCTCTCATAGCCTTCCATGACCCCCGAATTCCTGACCCTAGATCAGGTTCTCGTGATCCATGAGAACCAAATAAAACTTTACGGCGGCGAAAGCGGCCTGCGCGACATGGGGTTATTACAGTCGGCGTTGGCCATGCCGTCTTCCGGTTATGGCGAGGAATATTTCCATAAAGACCTTTATGAAATGGCCGCGGCTTATTTGTTTCATTTCGTCAAGAACCATCCCTTCGTAGACGGTAATAAGAGGGTGGGATTGGTGGCCGCCTATGTTTTCCTTCGGTTGAACGGGATCGTCCTCACCGCGGATAACGAAGCGGCCGAAAAGATAACCCTGGAAACGGCCCAGGGGAAAACCGAGAAACCCGCCCTCGCGGCGTTTTTCAAGAAACATTCCCGGAAATCTCGGAAAAGATGAAAGGAGTCCGGCCCGAAAGGGGCGGTGGATGGAAAGTCCCGTAATGGAAGAAAAGCAGTGAAAACCCGGAGTCCGCGGCAAAGCCACGGATTTACCACGGTGGTGGATTCGGGTTTTGTTGGAAGCTCTTAGGACCAAGGGGCCAGGCCGGCCCCGTGGGTTCATATTCTGGTTATGGCTGTTCTTGGCGCCCTGGGTGGGGAAATAGGTTTTTGCCGGGGGTTCTTAATTGGCCTCGAAACGGCTGATGACGCGCTTGAATTCCATCCCTTTGGGCGTATAGCGGCAAAAGGATTCGTCCTTGGTTTTTCCGTCGGCGACTTTTTCCAGCCAGCCGTTCTTGATGAAGGCCATAACGGCGCTTTTATCGTCGAAAAGCACGGCGGATTGGAGTTCAATGGTGTTGGTCATGGCTGGTCCCCCGATAAAGATTTGCTGAGGGGAATCTAGGAAGCCGCGGGGTTCGAGTCAAGCCGCGATTGGCCGAAACCTTCGCCGCCAAGGAGCCCCCACTGCCCGATCACGCCTGCCCGATCTGCCGCGGGCCCCGGGAAAGATTCATCCCCACCGGGGACGGCCGCTCCTACCTTTCCTGCCCCCACTGCCGGCTCATTCAATTGGAAGAAGCCCATCACCTTTCGCCGGAAAAACAAAAGAAAAGGTACGAACAGCACCGGAATTCCCCGGACAACCCCGGTTACGTTCAGATGTTCGAGGCCTTCTTAAAGGCGGGCGTGGACCCCTTCGTGGGTAAAGCGGGCCGGGTGCTGGATTTCGGCTGCGGCCCGGAACCGGTCCTGGCGGGGCTCTTGGAGGGAAGGGGGCACAGGGTGGACCGCCATGACCTTTTTTTCCACCCGGACGAGGCTTACCGGACCCGGTCCTACGACGCCATCACCCTCACCGAAGTCCTGGAACACGTAACCGATCCCCTGGGGACCCTTCGGGCCCTCTCCGAAAGGTTGGCGCCGGGGGGAGTCCTGGCCCTCATGACCCTTTTCCACCCGGACGACCGGGCGAAGTTCGCCGATTGGTGGTACCGGCGGGACCCGACCCATGTTTCCTTCTATACCGTAAAGACCCTCGGGGAATTGAGCGGCGCATTGGGCATGAAGGTCCTTTTCTCGGACGCCAAAAATATCATTGTCCTCGGCCCAGTGGGTGGTTGACCCCCTTGTTGCTCTTTTCGTCCTGAAACTTTTATGACTGAGCCAGCCCGCCGACGCCGGGGGTCCGGTATACTGCACCGGTTTCTAAACCTTACCCAGGAGTCGAACATGAACGGAGCCCACCTGCATTTGATGCTGGTCCATTTCCCGATCGCCGGCGTGATCGGCTGCGCCCTGCTGTTGTTGGCGGCCTGGGGGTTGAAGAACGACACGGTCAAGCTGGTGGGCTTCGCGCTGGTGGTGGCGGTGGGCCTTTCGGCCTGGGCTGCGGACGAGACGGGGGGCCTGGCCGCCCGCACCATCCGCAACCTGCCGGAGGTGACGAGGGACTCCATCCACCTCCACGCCCAAGCCGCCGACTGGGCCCTCCGGTCGCTGGGGCTCAACGGGCTCCTGGCCGCTTACGGCCTTTTCACCTATTGGAAAAAGAAGCGGCTCCCCCACTGGCTCTTCGTGACGGTGACCCTGCTGGCCCTCCACGGCTCGGCGGTCGTGACCCGGGTGGGTTACCTGGGAGGGCAAATCCGCCACCCGGAAACGAGGCCGGACTTCACCGCCCCCGCCGCGGCGCCTTCCCCAGCCGTTCCCCAGCCTTGAGGCGTTGAAGAACCCAGGGGCCCGGCCCCTTGGCTCTATTGACTGAAGGACTCCGGCCCAGGCCGCCCCTGTGACCAGGCTCATACTGGACCCGGTCCCGCTGATTTACCCTGGATTGGGAAACCATCCGGGGAAAGGCAGGCCATGAAAACCGCCGTCTTCAGCACCAAACCCTACGACCGCGGCTTCCTGGACGCCGCCAACCGAAAGTATTCAAAGGAAATAACCTATTTCGAGCCCCGGCTCACGGCCGAAACGGCCTTGATGGCCAAGGGTTTCGAGACCGTCTGCGCCTTCGTGCACGACGACCTGAAATCCCACGTGCTCAATCTCATCCATGAGGGCGGCACCCGGCATATCGTCATGCGCTGCGCGGGTTACAACAACGTGGACCTGAAAACGGTCCAGGCCCTGGGAATGAGGGTGGGCCGGGTGCCGGCTTATTCCCCCCACGCGGTGGCGGAACACGCGGTAGGGCTGATCCTCGACCTGAACCGGCGCATCCACCGGTCCTTCTTCCGGGTGCGGGAGGGCAACTTCGCGCTGGAGGGCCTGCTGGGCTTCGACCTCTTCGGCAAAACCGCCGGCGTCATCGGCACGGGGAAGATCGGCCTGGTCATGATCCAAATCCTGAGGGGATTTGGATGCCAGGTCCTGGCCTATGATCCCTACCCCACCCCCGAATGCGGCAAGCGGGGAGGGGAATATGTCCCCCTCGAGGAGCTGTTCCGTAGGTCGGATATCGTTACCCTCCACTGCCCCCTCACGCCCCAGACCCACCATTTGGTGAATGGGAACGCGATTTCCCAAATGAAGGATGGCGTCATGTTGATTAACACCAGCCGGGGGGGCATCCTGGATACGGTGGCGGTCATCCAGGGACTCAAGGACGGCAAGATCGGCTACCTGGGCCTTGACGTTTACGAGGAGGAAGACAATCTTTTCTTTGAAGACCTCTCCAACGCCATCATCCAAGACGACGTTTTCAGCCGCCTGCTCACCTTCCCGAATGTGCTGGTGACGGCCCACCAGGGTTTTTTCACGGCCGAGGCCCTCAAGGCCATCGGGGAGACCACCCTGGCCAATATCGATGATTTTGAGAAAGGAAGGCCCTGCCCCAACGAAATCGCGTCGAAATAAATTTCCACCACGAAGTACACGGAGTTAAAACAGGTTTTTTAAAGGAATATCTTGAGTCTTACTCTGTGCCCCCTGAGTACCCTGTGGTTCAATCCCGATGGTTCTTTTTCGGCTGTTTTGTGATGGGCGTCATCCAGGGGGGGTGGGGGAAGGGGGAGAATAAAGTCGGGTCAAGGAAGCGGCCATGTCCCACATGACCTATCGGAAAGTCAAAAGGTTACGCGGGACAATGCCGATTCCAAGGAATGGTTTTCAAGAAGGAGATTGGCATGAAAAAGACCTGGATGGGGCTGGGGATGGCGCTTTTGCTGGCTTGTCCTGGTTTAGGCCAGGAATTGAGTGAAAAACAAAAATGGATCGAGCAGATCGACGGGGGGTTCGTGTTTCCGGCCAGCCAGGCCGCCGCCAGGGGCTACGCCATGGGCGTGGGGGGCGACATCCTGGTGGGGTACCGTTTCAGCCGGCAGTTCAGCCTTTCGGCGGATTTGGGCTATTACGACTGCGACCAAAAATTCACGGGCGCTGTCTCCGGGGAATGGCTTTACACCCCGCTCATGGCGGTGGCCCGCCTCAATTTCGGGCCCGGCTGGGTGAAACCCTTCGTTTCCCTGGGCGCGGGCTTCGCGATGAACACTTATTCCCTCACGGTGGGGGGGATCAAGAGCTCCAACCATGAGACGGATTTCCTGCTGGCCCCCGGTTTGGGAGTCATGTTCATCATCACCGACCGTATGGCCCTTTACGCGCAAGGAAGGCTGGACATGAATTTCACCAGCTTGGACGGAATCGGAAATCCCTATACCGATAGCCCGACCATCTTCATACCCTTCAAGGGCGGGTTGAGCTTTTTCGTGCTGTGAAAAGTAAAAAATTAACCACCAAGGCGCTAAGGGCGCCAAGAGGGATGAAGGAAAAAACCGATGAGGTTTAAAGTCGGCGCATTGAAATTCACGGGCTTGCCCGGGGGGCTCCAACAGATGGGATTTCCTTGGTGAACTTGGCGTCTTTGCGGTTCAAGGCGCTTTTTTCCCGGTTTTGAAGGAGGCGGTTATGCATCACTTGATGGCGAAATTCTGGTGGATCCTGGTCCTCCGGGGGTTGCTGGGGGTCCTGCTGGGGTTGGCGGCGGCCGTCTGGCTGTTGAATCTGGAAACCTCCATGCCCGATATCTTCAGCTTGTCCATTTTCCTCCGGCCCGCTTTCATTGTCGCGACCCTCATCCTCCTGCTGGGGATTTACGCGGTCCTGGACGGGCTCTTCGCCATCGTCCTGGGGGTGCAGGATTACGGGGAGGGCCGCCGCTGGTGGAGCCTGATCCTCGAAGGGGTTATCAGCGTGGGGCTGGGCCTCCTGGCCTGGCTGGACCCCAACCGGACCCTCCTGCTCCTTTATTTCATCGCGGCCTGGGCCATCGTCACCGGCGCGCTGGAGATCGCGCAGGGGGAAGACCTGAACGAGTACCCCGACCGCCGGAAGACCTTCCTCTTCGCGGGGATCGTTTCGGTCGTTTTCGGCCTCCTTGTGCTTTATTTCCGGGTGGCCGGGTCCGCCTTGATCTGGTTGATGGGGGCTTACGCCTTTTTCTTCGGGATTCCGCTCCTCGTCCTAGGGTTCCGGTTAAGGCATTTTACCCACGCCCACCGGTGAAAAGTTGGATGACGAGGGTCATAAAAAAGGAAGCGGGAAAAGCCTAAGCTGAAGCCGTAAGGATCGGAGGCGAGCCATGCCTCAAAAGAAAAACGAATCGAACGACGGAGGCTCCTTCGTCTCGGCCGCGGCGGCGAAGTTGATCGACCTATTGGCGGCCGTCCGCCTGTTTTTCGGGGAGACCCGGCAGAACTTCCTGGAACACCTCGATTGGCTCCTGCGCCGGGTCGAATACCTCCTGATGGTCTATTTGTGGGTCTCCGCCGGGATGTTCCTCCTGATCCTCGGCGTTTTTTTCCTCGCCATCGATTTCGGGCATGTCGAGAGGGGAATCGTCTTTTCCGTCGGGGGGCTACTCATCTTCTTGACGGCGGTTATTTTTCTGCAGGCCGCCAAGATCAAAAAATTCAAACGGTGAAGGAGGGCTTATGGCGCTCAAGGACAAGGCTTCGGCCAAATGGAGCGAGTTGAAGCAGAAATTGCAGGACAAGCAAAACCAAAAACGGGTTCAGGAAGAGGTCAAACGCCGGCTTCAGCAGGGGCGGGAAGCCATCGACCGCATCGAGAAGGAACTCACCGATCCGGCCAACTACGAAAAGGCCGAGGCCAAACTCAGGGAGGCCAAGGCGAAATTGACGAAGCTGAAGGCGGAATTCAAGAAGCGCCAAGCCGAGACGGTCGCCTATACCAAGGCGAACCCCGAGAAGGCCCTGGTGGTGGCGGCCGCCGCGGGGGCCCTGGC
Organism: bacterium; assembly: GCA_035524855.1. GTDB lineage: Bacteria > Oederibacteriota > Muellerivitia > Muellerivitales > Muellerivitaceae > DATKOC01. Next base: position 2,763 of record DATKOC010000139.1, on the reverse strand, counting down.
GGGGGCGGTTTGGACCGCCCTGCGCCGGAAGAAATAGGGGGCCGGCCATGGCCAAGACCAAGGTTAAAAAAACGGATCCGGGGGCGAAAACGGCGCCCACTCCCGAGCAAGTGCGGGAGGCGGCCTATTACCGCTGGCTGGAGAGGGGAGCCCCCCCGGGGGACGGGCAGGAGGACTGGTACGAGGTGGAGAACCGCTGGCGGGACAATATCGTCCCGGCGAATAACGACTGAAAAGGATTTACCACAGAGGTCTCAGAGTGCTCAGGGAAGGCTTTGGAATTTCATGAAACTGAATTTTCGCTGTGTTCCCTGAGTCCCTGTGGTTCAATTAGACGGAGGTGTCCTATGGACCAGAGCCTGATGGAAAAATTCAAATGGCGGATGGCCAAGTGGCTTTGGGCGCCGCCGGGGGAGATGCCCGCGTCTGAACCCGAGTACGCCGAATGGATCAAGCCCACGGGCACGCCGGTCAAGAACAAGAGGTGGCACATGGAACGAGTCAGCCGGGGCGCGAAGGGTGAAGCGCCCCAATCAATTCACGAGTTCTACCACAGGGGAGCTTACGAGCGGCACGAGATCGCCGCCCGCCACACCCCGAAAGCCGCCATGCGGTTCCGGGGCAAGGGATCGAAAATCGAGCGCCGGACGGGGAAAAGAACGAAGAAAAAATAAATCCCGTTCCCCTAGAAAAATCTTTCCCAGGTGGAAAATTCCACTGGAGGAAGGCCATGACGAGGAAAGAAAGATTTAAAGGCAGAATAGCGCGTTGGATGGAAGGGCCATCCTTCGTCTTCGGCCCCTGGCACGCCCCGGCGGTCCAATTCCCCATCGTGTGCTCCGTCCTGGCCGCCTTCGCCTGCTGGGCCGGTTTGACCTACGGCTTGGACTGGCTCGCGAAAACCGCCGGGGTTCTCTGGATACTTACCTTCCTGACCGCCCTCGTGAGCCTTTTGACCGGCCATTTGTTCGCCCACCGGCTGGGTCGTTACACCCCCTGGCTGGTCCTGCCGCCCTCCTCCACGGGTCCCCTTCATTTTCACGCCATTCTCGCCATGATCGGCCTCGGATTTTCCCTGCTTTCCCTGCCCGGGGCGGTGGGTTTGGTTGAGGGCCGGCCCATCCATATCCTCAGCCAGTTTTTCTATGGAATCGCCATGGCGGTTTTCTTCGCCTGGGGCGCCCACGAGGGCGGGGAGATGACCTTCAAGATGGAGATGGTCCCGCTCAACGCCCCACGCAACCACAAGGCCCCCGGGCTCCACCGGAAACCCCGTTTAAGGACCGAAAGGGCGGGAGGGAAGGCCTGAATTTACGGGAGATTTTTCTCGACCGGCAGGCCCTTTTCCCTCCAGGCCGTGATGCCGCCCTCCACCTGGCGCAGGTCCTTATATCCCCTGGATTTCAGGAGCGTCAGGGCCTGCAGGCTCCTTCTCCCTGAATGGCAGTAAAGCAGGAGAGGTTTGTCCTTGGGAATCTCCGCGAGACGGCTTTCCAATTCCGGCAGGGGGATCAGCTTGGAGCCGGCGATATGTTCGGTCTTGTACTCGTCGGGATTCCGGACGTCAATCAATAAGGCTTGAGGGGTCCGCTTGAGAAACTCCGACGCCTGGAGCGGCGGCAGGCTTTCCGAAACCGCCGGAGCGTTGGTGGTGCGGCAACTGACCGCCAGGACTCCCAACGATAAAGCCGTCAGCCAATAAAACAGGTTATTCATGCGACCCTCCCCTGGGAAAGCCAAAGCAACTTAGCTTTAGAGACGGCAACAAAACCCTTTTAACCACCGAGACACCGAGGCACAGCCTTTAAATTGTCGCCGGTTTTTCGGTGTTTTTTGATTCTTAGCCGTGTCTCCGCGCCCCTGTGGTGGAATTTTGCTGCCGGTTTTTAATTTAAAGTGAATCGCCGGTTCCCAGTATGACCTGGGGCATCCTTTTCCATAAAATGGGCATCAAAATGGGGAGAGATGAAATCCCACAGGAGCCAAGATGAGTCCCGACATGTCCATCCCTTTTCACGCGCAAGGGTTAACGGAGGAAGAGGCCGCTCAACGACTCCGCCTCCATGGGCCCAACCGCCTGCGCCCCGAAGTTCCCCACGCGCGCCTTTTGGAATTCCTGAAGACCCTTTTCGACCCCATGGCGGTCATGTTGATGCTGGCGGCGGGCACCTATTTCCTGCTGGGGGAAAAACGGGACGGGATCATCCTCCTCATCGCGCTCATTCCCGTGCTGGGCGTGGACGTGGTCATGGAATACCGTTCCCGGGAGGCCCTTAAGAAACTTTCCGAGTCCATGGCGCCCCGCAGCCGGGTGGTGCGGGACGGGCGGGAAACGGATATTCCCGCCGAGGAACTGGTACCGGGCGATCTTCTGCTCCTACGGGAAGGGGACAAGGCCCCGGCGGACGGGGTTTTCCGGCGTTGCGCCAACCTCTCCATGGACGAGTCCCAATTGACGGGTGAAGCCGAACCCCGGCCCAAGAGGGCCATGGGCGCGGGAATGTCCGGCGGCGGTTTCGAGGAAGAGACGCTCTTTTTCGCCGGGTCGATGGTCATCACGGGACAGTCCCAGGGTGAGGTCCTCCGCACCGGGCTCGACACCCGCTTCGGGCAAATCGCCAGGCTGGTGGCCGAGGAGGACGGCGAGAAAACGCCCCTGCAACTTAAGACCAACCTCCTCGTGCGCCGGCTGGGTTACGCGGGTTTCGGCGTGGTGGGGCTGGTCCTGGCGCTCCAGATCCTGCGGGGGCTTGCTTTTCCCAA
>DATKOC010000138.1:0-6717 GCA_035524855.1 bacterium | reverse complement strand
ATTCCGGCGATGGTACCCCGGATCGCCAAAACGACCATTGATGGGTCTGGAACTGTGGATTTAAGCTTCACCCAGGCCTCCAACCTGGCCTATCCCTTCAGGGTTAACGGCAAGGTCCAGTTGAACGGTGTCGGCATCACCCTGCCCCAGGAGCCCTATCTTCAGAACATGAGCGGACCAATGCTTTTTGAGGGAACACTGATGAGGGTCCCCTCCATCACGTTCAAATCCTTTGATGGGACGGGCGCTTTGGCCCTCAACGTCAATTTCGCCAAGGAACCGTTATCCTACAGTTACGCCTTCAACTTGAAAAACGTGAGCGCCCAGAAGGCCGTGGACGCCAGCATTGACGCCTATGTCACCACTAAAAACTATTCCGCCTACAAGGACATGCTGTATGGAACCCTCAACCTCGCATACTCGGGGTCGGGGCGTGGAACCACGGCCGATCTTATGATCGCAAGCCAAGCGGGAACCGGGAGTTATAACCTGGTTGACGCGAGGATCAAGGGGGTGGGCGCCATCAAGACGATCAACAGCATTGTCAAGGATAAGGGCGACGAAATCAGGTTCCAAAAGATAGAAGGGGCCTTGGCGATGAGAAACAAGGTCTTTTCCTATACGGCGACCACCACGGGCAAGGCCGGGGTCCTCCGGGAGACGGGCGGAATCAACGTGGATCAGATGGTTTACTCACCGGATATGAAAATTCAATGCGACCTGCGCAAGGACGTGGTCGATATCGAAGCGGTCCGGAATTTGCTGCCTCCCGGTATTCAAGGATACGTCAAATCCATCGATTTCCTGGCCGACGACAACGGTATTGTTCCCCTGGACGTCAAATTCACCGGGGTGGTTTCCGAGAACCATTATTCCTGGGACCGGACGAGGCTTGAAAGTTTGGCCCAAAAGAAAATCCAAAAGGCCGCCCAGCAGGTCATCCAGCAAAAGGCCAGCGATGTGGGCAAGGACTTGGGGAGTAAGTTGAAGGGGCTGTTCGGGAAATAACCTTTTTTTAACGCCGATATCCAAGGGAGCGGGGTGAACACCCCGCTCCTTTTATTTTATGGGGGCCGCCGTGTTCGACCTTTTTTTCTCTTATGTCTATAAATTTTTGCACCAGTACCTTGGGGTGAGGCGCCCGCTTTCCCAGAGGGAAAAAACCCTTGCGTGGATGTTCAGCCTTTACGATTTCAATTACACGCTTTCGGGGATTTTTTTGACGGTCTTCCTTTTCAAAAAGAACCATGACCTGGGGATTCCGGTGCTTTTTTACCTGACCCAGTTCACGGCCATCGTGCCGGCTTTTTGGCTGGGAGGACACCTGTCCAAACGTTTTGGGAACCTCCTATCCTACCAATTAGGCTTTGCCTTCAACGCCATGGTCTTTGCCGCCACCCTGCTTTTGAGGGAAAACGCCCCGGACCATCCCTATTGGCTGGGAACCTTGGCGGGTTTGGGGATTGGCTTTTACTTCCTGGGGGAGCACTCCCTGACCCTGGAGGAAACCAGCGAGAAAAGCCGCGACTACTTCCTTTCCTTAACAACTTTTTTCACCTCGGTTTTTTGCATCTTGGCGCCACAAATCTCGGGGTGGCTCATCGTCTCTTTCGGCGGAAACACCCCCGGCGCGGGAACCGCCAACGCCGAAACTTCCCTGTGGGGTTATTACCTTGTCTTCGCGATCGCCTTGTCCCTCTATTTGGTCCTTTTCTTCAAAAGCTTCCAATTCATGGCAAAGCCCACCGGGAGGGGGTTCTATTTTTGGAAAGTTCTGACCTTCCGGCGCAATAGCGATTGGGACCGGTTCATGGGCGCGCAGTTTTTCTTGGGACTGCGGAACGGGGTATTTTGGTTCCTCCCGGCCCTCTTGGTTTACCAGGTCTCGAACAACGAGGCGGTCGTGGGGGGATACAGCACCTTCGCCAATTTGCTGGGAGTTTTGACCTCTTATGGACTGTCCCTGTGGGCCAAGGCGGAGAATCGGCGGCAGGGGCTTTACATTTCGTCCCTGATCTTGGGCCTTTCGGGGGTGGGGTTGGCCCTCCAAGTGGCCTATTCCTCCCTCTTTTTTTATGTCATCTTGGCGATGGTCGGAGGAACTTGGTTCCAAGTGGTTTTTGGGGCATTTTCCTTCACCCTACTCGAGAAGGCCCGGGAAGCCCGGAGGCACCGCATCGAATACCTGGCGGTCAGGGAATTGCCCCTGGCGCTTGGACGAATTTTAAGCCTGGTGGTCCTCTATTGGGGGCAGTCACGCTTTGGGGAAACCGGTTTGCGCTTGTCCGTCCTCACCCTCAGTTTTTGTCCCATGGGAATATTTTTATTCTTCCCCAGGTCCAAGATGCATGAAATCCAAGCGGCGAGAGCGGAAAAGTCGTAAACTACCCACCGCAAAGGAGTTGCGCTTGATTTATGCCATCGGTGACATCCACGGCTGCCTGAACGCGTTGGAAGACCTCCTGATCAAACTACCCTTGAAACCCGAGGATGACCTGGTTTTCCTGGGGGACTACATTGACCGTGGTCCTGACAGTAAGGGCGTGGTGGATTATCTCCTGCGAAACCGCCAGCCGAACTGGCAGTTCCTTCGGGGCAATCATGAGCAGATGCTCCTGGAGTGGCTGGGGACGCCCAATGCCCTCACCGCGGGAAACTGGCTCCTGAACGGTGGCCACCAGACCCTGCAGTCCTATGTTCCGCCCAAAAACATGGATGAATTGCGGGGCGAAGGCGCCCACATGATCCTGCAATCGCATATTCCTCCTTCCCACGCGGAATTCTACAACTCACTACCCCTCACCTATGAAACGGAGGATTATTTCTTCTGCCACGCCGGGATCAACCTGGACAAACCCTTGAACGCCCAGGACCCGGACGACCTACTTTGGATCCGGCGTAAATTCATCGAAGATCCCCGACCGACCCCCAAGCTGGTAATCCACGGCCACACCCCCATTGAACAGGTGGATCTGGGCCGGGACCGGATTAACCTGGATACGGGAGCCGTTTATGGGGGATTCCTGACCGCGCTTGCTTTGCCCGAAAAGAAGATCTACCAGGCCAAACAAACCTAAGTCGCTTTATCGCGGAGCCCACGATATGAAGCGTCTTTTGCCCTATGTCCTTCCGCTGATGGTTTTCCTTCCATCCTTTCCTTTGGCTGATGAGGGGAGCCTCGCCCCTGCCGCCTCCACCCCGCCCCCCTATCCCCTTTACACCCCGGATCCAGTCGAAATGCAAAATACCCTGGCCGACGCGGACAATATCTTCCAACAGATCGCACGGGTCCGGGGCATGGATGCCCGTCAACAGCCCCCGATTGAGTTCGAGGACCGGGAGTTCTTCCGCCGGTATTTTACGAAAAACTTCCAGGAACAAATCCCGCCCGAAAGGGCTGATGCCTTGGTCAAGGCCAGCATGGCTTTGGGTTTCTTGGACAGGCCGGCGGATATCATCCGGGCGAAGGTGGATGAAACGGTCGAAGGGGTCAAGGGCATTTATGATCCCGAGACGAAAATCCTCTACCTGGCCGATTGGATCGACCCCCGGAAGTGGGAAGGGGTACTGGCGCATGAAATGGTTCACGCGCTCCAGGACCAAGTGATGGACTTGAAAGGCTACTTCAATCGGATGAGGTCATTGCCGACTGACGAGCAGTACGCTTGGTCCAGTGTCGTGGAGGGTGAAGCCACGGCCCTGGCTTATGACTATCAGTTGAAAAAAACCGATCTTACGAAATCCTTCCTTGACTCGGAGGATATCGCCAAGTCCAACCGCACCGAAATGCTCATCACGGCGGGCCGGGCCTTGGTCCAGGGGGAAAAAAGTCCCCTGGGCGCGGATTTCCCCGGATTTGCCTACGCTTATGGGGCCGCTTTTCTCCAGAAGTACATCAAGGAAAAGGGATGGGAAGGGATGGCGGAACTCTACGCCAAGCCGCCCCAATCCACCGAGCAGGTCATGAATCCAGCCAAATACTTCAGGAAGAAGGAACGACCCTACCGAATTAAGATCGATGGTTTAGAAAAAGGGCCCTTGGCGGGATATCGCAAGATTTGGCAAGACGTTCTTGGGGCTTATGGCCTTAAAAATTTCCTGAATCTACACCTGGCCAAAGTTCGACTGAGCACTCAAATGAAGGGTTGGCGTGGGGATGTGTTCCAACTTTACGAGGAAGCCGGCTCGGAAGACCGGATACTCCTGGGTTATGTCATCCTGGATGGCGAGGATGACGCGGATGGCTTTTACAACGATTGCCGGAGGGCCTTCGAGGCCCGCTATGGCTTAGAAAATGCCGGAGATTTTGACGCGGTATCCTTCCGGATCAAAAATCCCCGGGGGTTGGGGGCCTGTATTGAACGCCGCGGAAACCGGGTGGTTTTGTTGGACGGCGTAAGCCCGGGGCAGGAGGAGGGGCTGATCAAGGAGCTTTTGCCACCGGAAAAGCCGGCGGAATAGGACCCCTCAGTTTTTTCCACGCTCACGGCGTTTTTGGCGGGTTTCCTGCCGGCGAAAGGATTTCTCGAAATGAGAGGACGCCTTACGGAGGGCCATTTCGGCGTGAAGGCCTTCCGATTGCGAGAGGCGGGTGAAAGACAAAAGCAATTCCCCGGCGGCCCTTTCCTTTGAGGCTTTTCCGCCTTTTAGGCTTTTTTTAAAACGCTGATAGGCCTTGTTGATCCCCGCGATGGGAGGAAGTTCCTGGGCTGACTGTTTGGATATCTTTTCGAACATCCTCTGGGACCGTAAAAGGGAGGGAAGGGATTTCGGTAATCCATCGAGGGCTGATTTCCGCTCGGGTTTTTCCTGGCGCTTGAGTTCCTCCCATTTGCGGTTGATGTCGGAAATCCTCCGGCTGGATTTACCGAAAACATGGGGGTGCCGGCGGACGAGCTTGTCCCCAATGCCTTTCGCGACATCTTGAAGGGTGAATTTCCCTTTCTCCTTGGCCAATTGGGAGTGAAAGACCACCTGCAGGAGCAGGTCCCCCAATTCTTCCCTCAAATGGCCCTTGTCGCCCTGGTCGATGGCCTCCAACACCTCGTGAGCCTCCTCCAGCAAATACGGCTTGAGGCTTTTGTGGGTTTGGCGCTTGTCCCAAGGACAACCGCTTTTTGACCGCAAGCGGGTCATCAGGCGCTCGAGACGCTTTAAATAATCCATGTTGCCTCCGGGGTGGGTGGACTTTAACATGAAGCCGGTTTGGTTGCCAATCACCTTAAGGGAATCCCATGTCATCCAGAGAGTGGAAGGACCGTCTTTTAAAAATTCCCGGGGCTCTCCAAGTGAAAAATCACTTGATCCAGCAGGGGCATGCCGAGAGCGAGGCTGAGACGGGGGCCCTGTTGGTTTCCGGATTGGTCATCTTCCTGATGTTCCTGCTGTTCAATAGTTTCATTCTTGGCTTCATCCGGGCTTTTTTCAACAACCTGTGGACCCAAGCGTTCGAAAATCCCACCGAAGGAATTGTGATTGGTCTATTGAGCACCATTGTTTTCCTTGGGTTACTTTTCCGATACATGGCGAAAGCCTCCGAGAAGAAAGCGGAGCAACAATACCAAGAGCGTCGAGACCGCCACAAGATAGACGAAAAAAGGCAACATCTTCGGCGGGGCGCGATGGGGAATTTCGACGAAATTTTCCGGTTCTACCTGGCGGAAAAATACCCGGAGATTGAGGTTAAATCCTGCCACGTGGTGGATACGACGCCCCGCGTCCGTTTCATCGCCCGCCGGTTTACCACGGAGTTCGGCGGGCAGGTGGACAAGAATTACCAGCTTTTCCGCGACACCCTTTTTTCCGATACCCTCCACGTGTTGGAAACCGCCTTTGGGCTCTCCGAAAACATCCCCGCTGTCATCGTCGATGGACTCATGCAATTCATTGACCGGAGCGCGAAATATTACGAGGGCGCCGTCCTGAGCCTGAAAGCGGAAAGGGCGGTTTACGATCACATGACCAAGAACGGGGCGCCACCTTTTAAAATCCTGACTTCCTTTGATTTGCGCTACCGCGACGGGATGGAAGTCCAACGGATGCCGGAGGAAGAGAGCAAAACTTCCAAGGTCATCGAGAAGATCAAGGAAAAAGCCCCCAAGTTGGATATCCACTATGAGGAAAAAAAGCAGAAAGTGGACGAGGGTTGGGAAAAACCCAAGACATTTGAGGAGCCCGCCGTGATCCAGGAAACCTTAAAGGGAAAGGAGCTTAATGCCCTCTCCTTGGACCAGTTCCAAGCCCTTGTCGCCGGATTCCTGGCCAAAATGAATTTTGAGGTCCTGAAGGCCAAAAAAATTCCAGGGGGAACCCTTCAATTTCAGGTCGACTTCCGTCATCCGGTAGTGGGCGGTAATTTTACCGTCCTTGCCCGGCAATACCCGGAAAGTGCCCCGGTTCACGCCGATTTGGTCCGCCAATTGGATGAGTTGTCGAGGGAAGAGGCGACCAAGAGGGGCATTTTTGTGGTGACGGGCCGTTTCACGGAGGAAGCCCGGAATATTTCCAAAAAAATGGCGGTGGATTTGGTGGATGGCCCGAAGTTCAACGAGTTACTTGAAGGTCCACCCTACGACGGTCGTTGGACCTTCCGGGTCGTGGATGAGAAAGGAGTGGTCACTGATTTGAGCAAATTGCCGCTCCTAAACTTTGAGAAGGAGGTGGACCTTTTCCTCAAGAGCATGGGATTCCGGGTTGAAAAAATTCGGAGGGTTCCCG
>DATKOC010000137.1:0-12633 GCA_035524855.1 bacterium | reverse complement strand
GCCCTTCATGAAGGAGACGGGGCCGGAGGCCGTGCCGCCGCCCGAGAGCTTTTCCTTGGAGGAGCGGAGGGCCGAGAAGTTCGTGCCCGTGCCCGAGCCGTACTTGAAGAGCATGCCCTCGGTCTTGGCCAGGTCCAGGATCGATTCCATGCTGTCGGAGACCGAGTTGATGAAGCAGGCCGAGCATTGGGGACGGCTCTCGATGCCCACGTTGAACCACACGGGCGAGTTGAAGGCCATTTTCTGGTGGACGAGCAGGTGCGTGAGTTCCATATGGAAGATTTCGGCGTCGGACTCGGTGGCGAAGTAGCCCATGTCCTTGCCCCACTCGGCGATGGTGTCGGCCACGCGGCGGATGAGCTGTTTGACCGAGCGCTCGCGCTGTTCCGTGCCCATGACCCCGTGGAAGTACTTGGAGACCACGATGTTGGTGGCGGTCTGGCTCCAGGTCTTGGGGACCTCGACGTCCTTCTGCTCGAAGATCACTTTTCCTTTTTCATCGGTGATGCCCGCGGATCGCAGTTCCCATTCCACGTCGTCGAAGGGGTGGACGCCTTTTTGGGTGAAGTACCGGTGAATCTTCAGGCCTCCCTCGCGGGTGAACGTGTTGGGCCTCACGAAGGTTTGGGTCATAGCATCGGAATGGACAGGCTTTGCGGACATGCATCCTCCTTTTTATTAACCAACCTGGCCCCATCGATTCCGCCTGGCTTCGCCAAAATCGTCGGAATCTTTTATGGGGTAGGCGACTGTTTCACAGTCACCAAAGCCAAGAAATTCCAGCTAATGTTAATGATAGGTAACATCAGTGGAAGAATCTTGGGTTGTCGTGGATGTCGTTGGTGGAAATCAGGAACTAGCGGGTGAGTGGTTGACGCGCGACGATCGTCTATCCCTTAAATCGTATCCCCCCTTTTTTGGCGTTTCTACGGCTCCGGGTTGCCCCGGTGCCTCCCCATGCACACCAAAAAAGCCGACCAAATAAGGGCGCCCCATCCCATAACAGGGCGAAAATCGTTATTTAACACCATATTTAGTTGACGAGTTGTTTATATACCACAAGATGTGGACTGTCAAACAAATTCAGCTGGTAGTCGACGGTCGACAGTCGAGGGTGCTTCAAATTCAAAATCTTCAGCAGAAACCACCTCAGAATGGCAACCCTCCCAATCGATTTAGAACCTGTAACAAAATTCCACCACAGAGGCAGGGAGACACAGCTAAGAATCAAAAAACGCTGAAAAACCAACAACAATTTAAAAGCTGCGCCTCTGTGTCTCCGTGGTTAAAAGGGTTTTGTTACCGTCTCTTAGATTAGCCTTCCCTGTCGACTGTGGACTGTCGACCGTCGACTGCCTTTAAACGCCTTTCGCCTTGAGCTCCGCCGCCAGTTTCTCGAAGCCCTTCTTCCCCAACAGCGCGAACATGTTCTTCTTGTAGGCCTCCACGCCCGGCTGGTCGAAGGGATTGATGCCCAGGAGCGTGCCCGAGATGCCGCAGGCCATCTCGAAAAAGTAGTAAAGGTACCCGAGCGAGTATTCGGAGATCCCGTCCAAGGTCAGCCGGATGACCGGCAGTCCCCCGTCCCGGTGGGCCACCGCCGTGCCCTTCATGGCCTGCTCGTTGACCCAGGAGAGTTTCTTGCCGGCGAGGAAGTTCAACCCCTCCCGGTCGTCCTTGTCCTTGGGGATGGCGACGTCCTTGTCCTCGCCCGCGACCCACAGGATGGTTTCCAAGAGGTTGCGTTGGCCCTCCTGCAGGTACTGGCCCATGCTGTGAAGGTCGGTGGTCAGGTCCACGCTGGCGGGAAAAAGGCCCTTGCCTTCCTTGCCCTCGGACTCGCCGTACAACTGCTTCCACCACTCGCTGACGTAATGAAGCTCCGGCCGGAAATTAGCCAGCACCTCGGTCGTCTTTCCCTTGAGGGAGAGCAGGTACCGGGCGGCGGCGTAGCGGGCCGAGAGGTTGGAGGCCATGTCGGTGGACTGGCAGTCCTTGGCCGCGGCCTGCGCGCCCTTGAGGAGTTTGCCGATGTCGAAGCCGGCGATGGCGATGGGAAGCAATCCCACGGGCGTCAGCACCGAGTAGCGCCCGCCCACGTCGTCGGGGATCACGAAGGTCTTGTAGCCTTCCACGTCCGCCATGCCCTTGAGGGCCCCTTTCGCCTGGTCGGTCACGGCCACAATGCGGCCCTTGGCTTTCTTCTTCCCCACCGCCTTTTCCACCCAGGTCTTGAGGATGCGGAAGGCGACCGCGGGCTCGGTGGTGGTGCCCGACTTGGAAATGACGACCAGCCCCGTCTTCTTGGGGTTGAGGCCCTTCATGAGTTTGTTGAAGGAGGTGGGTGAGAGGTGGTGCCCCGCGTAGTGGATCTTTTCGGAACCGCCTAAGGCCTCGATCGTGGCCTTGATCCCCAAGTAGGAGCCCCCGATGCCGATGGAAACCACCGACTCACAGGAAGCGAAAGCCTTGGCGGATTTCTTGAGGTCCGCCAGCTGTTTTTCGGCCTCGAAAGGCAGTTGCACCCAGCCCAGGAAGTCGGACCCCCGGCCCTTTTGGTTGAGCAGGTTCCCCAAGGCGGCCTTCGCCTGGGGGGCCAGGGCGGAGATCTCGCCCTCGCTCACGAGGTCGGAAATGTAATTCAAATCGAGGGTAAGGGGAGGTGTCACGGTTTTCTCCTTGGTTGGAAATGGTTTATCGAAAGTCGACGGTCGGCGGTCCACAGTCGACAGCTAAGGATTTTAAATCTTTCTGTGGAATTGTCGATGGTTGGCTTTGAATGATTTACCGTCGACTGTGAACTGCCGACGGCGGACTGCCTTTACTTAATCTTGAACTTCTCCACCATGGTCCTCAGTTCCTCCGCCATGGCCGCCAGCTCCTTGCAGGTGGCGTTCACCTGCTCCATGCTGGCCGACTGTTCCTGGGTGGCGGCCGAGACCTCCTCGGTGGAGGCCGCCGATTCCTCGGAGACCGCGTTGATGTCCTGGATGCTGTGGGCGACCTTGGTGTAGCGTTGGGCCTGGGCGGAAATGAGCTCCATGATGCCCTTGCTGTGGATCACCACGCCCTCCACCACCATGATGATGTCCCCCAGGGTATTTTCCATCTGATGGATGCTGTCCTTGCCCCCCTGGGCCTCCCCGGAACTCTTTTCCATGGATTCCACCACCGCCTGGGTCTCGTCCTGCATCTCCTGGACCAGCTGGGATATCTCCTGGGCGGCCTTGCTGGCCCCGTCCGCCAGGGACCGGATTTCCTCCGACACCACCGCGAAGCCGCGCCCCTGCTCCCCGGCGCGGGCCGCCTCGATGGCGGCGTTGAGGGAAAGCAGGTTGGTCTGCTCGGCGATGCCGTTGATGATCTCCACCGCCCGTCCCACCTGCTGGCTCTTGACCCCCAACTTGGACACCATTTTCGAGTTCTTGAGGATGGTCTCGTTGATTTCCGACATCTTGTCGATGGTGTTCTTGGCCAGCTTGCCGCCCACCTTCGCGGTCTGGGTGGCCTTGTCCACCGCCCCGAAGGTTTCCTTGGACTTTTTCTCCATGTCCCGCATGCCGTCCTGCATTTCCTGGATGAGCTGGTTCACCTCCGCGATCTTGGAGGCCTGTTCCTCCGCCCCCCGGGCGATCTGCTGGACGGTGGTGGTCACGTCCTCGCTCATGGCCGAGACCTCGGAGGTGGAATGGGTCATGGTTTGCACCTGTTCCTGCAGGTGCTGGGAGTGTTCCCGGATGCGGAGCACCATGGCCCGGACGCGGCCGATGAAGGAGTTGAACCAGGTGGCCATCTGCCCGATCTCGTCGTTGGACTTGATCTGGGCTTGGAAGGTCAGGTCCGCCTCGCCCTTGGAAAGCATCTCCATCTCCTCCTTCAGGATGTTGATGGGCCGCACCACGAAATGCAGGAGCACGAAGGTGACGAGGGCCGTCACCAGCAGGGATACCCCGAGGGAGATCACCAGGGTGGTGCCCACCGTTTTCCAGAGGAACTGCCGCACCGAGGTGTCGATCGCCTGGGTGGGCGTCTCCAGCTCCAGGCCGCCGACCAGCTCGCCCGATTCGTTGTGGATGGGCATCAGGTAGCGCAGCACATCGCCCTCGGTGCCGTGGAGCACCTGGGAGGGGGGAATCTTCTCGGCCTCCACCATGGGAAGGCGGATCTTCAAATCGTCCCCGTGGGCCTGGTAGCCGTCCTTGAAGACTTGCTGGGCCAGCACCTTCCCCTTGGGGTCGCAGAGGGTATAGGAGTAGGCGGAGAAACCCGTGGCCAGGTCGGAGAGGATCTTGGCCGCTTCCTGCAGGCGGGAATGGAACAAGTCGCTGGAGATGACACCCTCCAGGAGGCCCACCGAGAACTGGAGGTTTTCCAGGCGCTTGTCCAAAAGGTTCTGGCGCTGTTTGGACACCGTGAAGACGGCGCTGGCCAGCTCGATGACCATGATGGAGATGATCACGACCAGCGCGATGCGGAATCCCAGTTTGGTCTTGAACACTCGGAAGCCTTTCAAGGCGGTTCACAGTCGACGGTCGACAGTCGGCGGCTTGCTTCAAAACAAAATCAATGCCGGTTGAACCATTGTAGCCCGTTAGATTAAGCCGTTCTAGTAGGCCTTATTTCACTTCCGGCACTGACTACTGAGAACTGAAAGCTGATTTATGGATGTTTTTTCGGAGGCTCATCGTCCTCCAGGAGGGAGGACATCATCTTGAGGTTCTTGAGGATTTCGGGAAGCGCCCCCACCAGTTGGCGCACCTGCTCGCCGGTGTTGGAACGGCCGAAGGAGAGGCGCAGGCCCTGCTTGGCCTCCGGGGGGGTCCGGCCCATGGCGATGAGGACGTGCGAGGGGGGGGCCGACCCCGCCGCGCAGGCGGCGCCGGAGGAGGCGGCGAAGCCCTTGGCGTCCAGGCTGTGCACCAGGTTCTCCCCCGCGATGCCGGGGAAGGTGATATTAAGGAGGCCGGGGAGGCGCTTGTCGGTGTCGGCGGGGCCGTTGAGCCTCGCCTCGGGGCAGGCCCGCCTCAGCTCGTCGAGGAAGATGTCGCCCATGACCCTCAGGCGGCCGTGCTCGGTCGTCTCGGAGCAAATGCGGGCGGCCGCGGCGCCCAATCCCACGATGCCCGCCACGTTTTCCGTGCCGCCCCGCCGGTCCCGCTCCTGGCCCCCGCCGTGGATCAAGGGCACCAGCTCCACGCCCTTGCGCTGGTAGAGGAACCCCACGCCCTTGGGGCCGTAAATCTTGTGCCCGGACACCGAGAGGAAATCGATCTTGTCCCTTTTCAGGTCAATGGGAATCTTGCCGTAGGCCTGCACCGCGTCGGTGTGGAAGAGGATGCCCTGCTCGCGGGCCAGGGCCCCGATCTCGTGGAAGGGCTCGATCGTCCCCACCTCGTTGTTGGCGGCCATGATGGAAATCAGGCCCGTCTCGCCCGGGCGGATGGCCTTTTGCACTTCCTCCGGGTCGATCCAGCCCTCCGCGTTGGGCCCGACCTTCGTGACCGAAAAACCCTGTTGGGCCAGCCACTCCGCGCAGTCGAGCACGCAGTGGTGCTCGATGGAGGAAATGATGACGTGCCGGACCTTGCCCTTGAAGGCCCAGGCCGCGCCCTTGTGCGCGGCGTTCACGCCCTCGGTGCCGCCGCTGGTGAAGACGATCTCCTTGGGATCGGCGTTGAGGGTCTCCGCGATGCGCTCGCGCGCGAGGTCGATGGCGGCGCGGCCCGCGCGGCCGTAGGCGTGCACGCTGGAGGGATTCCCGAATTCGCCCTTTAAATAGGGCAACATTTCCTCCAGCACTTTTTCGTCCACCGGCGTGGACGCCGCGTGATCCAAGTAAATCATATGTTTTTCGTCCCTCAATCCTTCAACGCTTCTCCCGTCTATCTTAAATCAAAAAAAACGCGCCGACCCAAAAATATGGCGGGGCGCCCAAAAGCGGCGGGAATATAATTGGACGACCGCCGAAAAGAAAAATAATCACCTGAACGCGGTCGTCCATACCCGGATTCCACCGGAATTGGGGTATCTCGAAACGTCCGACAGAAAAATTCGCAACAAGCGGCCGGCCCTGACGCCGTTGGACGCCGCCCATGGAGGGAGCGCATGAGAAAATTTTGGTTGAGCATGACCGGCGGCGTGGCGGTCTTGGGATTCATCCTGGGACTTTCCACCGCGCGGGCCGACGAAGCCACCCCCCAACCCACCCCCGCCGAGAAGGCGCCGGGTTCCCTGTCCGAGCGGGTGGGCCAGTTGGAGAAGAAACTGGCGTCCTACGAGGAATCCTCCGACCAGAAGTTCAAGCAGGTCCAGGAGGACCAACTGCGCCTGCACTTCAACCTCTACGGGGACGCCGAGTACCGGGTGTTCGGCCCGGCGGCCAACTTCCCCCTCGAGGACGGCTTTTACCTGGGACAGACCGACCTGCACATTATGGCCCAGTACGGCGCGCATTTGAGCGCCATGAGCGAGGACGTAGTGGAGTTCGACGGCCAGGAGCCCTCGATTGACCTGGAGCGCATCGTGGTCTTTTACACCCTCAGCGACCAACTGCGCCTGGGCGCGGGCCGCGACCACACCGCCTTCGGCTATTGGAACCGCACTTACCACCACGGGTCCCAATTCCAGACCACCATTGACCGGCCTTTCTTCCTGGCCTTCGAGGACGGGGGCGGCAGCGACCTGCCTTTCAAGAAAAGCGGCGTGGTGCCCAACCATATCGTGGGGGCCTTCGCCAGCGGCAAGTTCGACCTAGGCTCCTCCTCCCTGGGTTACGAGCTCAACGTGGGCAACAACGGCAATATCGGCCTCTCCGTGGACCCCGTGACCGGGGCCCCGGTGGAGTCCTCCTTCAATTTCGACCCCGAGGGGGATGACTTCCACAGCAAGCGGATGGCCGGCCGGCTGGTCTTCAAGCCCGACGCGGGCGGCGGCCTGGCCTTAGGGCTCGCCTCGGTGTTGAACCATTACCGGGTGTCCGCGGACAATGCGCCGGCCGATCCCAGCTTGGCCTTCAGCAAACTCGTCCAGCTCCTGCTGGAAGGCGAGGTCATTTATACGGATGAGAACTTCGAGCTGTTGAGCGAATTCTATAACTTCGACGATAACCTGGGGGACGGGGACGCGGTTGGCAGCGCCAATAACACCGCTTTCTACGTCCAAATCGGGTACCAGGTGACCCCGGACCTCAAGCCTTATTTCCGGGTGGAAAACCTGAACGTGGACGCCAATGACGCCTTCTTCAAGGCCATGCTCTACTCCAACGAGACGGTTTACCTGGTGGGCCTGCGTTATGACATCGTCCCGGTGGTGTCGTCCTTGAAACTGGAGGCCCACTTCATCAACGCCAACGGCGCCAACGCCACCGAGGTGGCCACGGCCTGGGGATTCGGGTTTTGAGCGCGCGGGGAATGGCCGGGGAGAAAACGCTGAGACTCACGGGTAAAATTTTCGGAATGGGCTTGGCGATCATGCTGTCGCTGGGCCTCTTCATGAGCCATGCCGCGGCGGCGAAATCCTCCGCGGTCGTGGTGGTCGTCAAGCTGGGAGGGCCCTTGGAGGACTTGACCCTCAAGGACATCCGGTCCATCTATTTGGGGGACAAATTGTTCCAGGGTTCCAGCAAGATCGAGCCCTTGGTCAACGGGGATGATTCGGTGGCGGGGGTTTTTTTCGAGAAGATCCTTTCCAAGAGCAAGGCCCAGTTCAAGAAGGTCTGGAAGAGCAAGGCCTTCGTGGACGCGCTCGTCCCCCCCACCCAATTGCCCGGTTCAGAGGACGTGCTCACCGCTGTCAAGAAAGGCGACGCTTCCATCGGCTTCGTGAGCCGGGACGCCCTGGGCCCCGGGGACAGGAAGACCATTAAGATTATTTATTCTTCGGCGCAATAAAACCGCTTAAAGCCTTCGTTTGTCATTGCGAGAAATGCCCGCCGATCCCCACATTTCTCTTTTAAAATTTTCAAACGGAAAAATGGGGCTAGGTGGGCGTTTAGGATGAAGCAATCCCAGTTTAAATAAGCCTTTTAGGTCATTACCCTAAAACGGTCTCCAGCAATCCCTTCCATTCGGCTTCCTGGATTGCCGCCAATAATTTATAAGGCTCGGAATTCGGGGCTTCCTTCCGGACCTTATCGCATATATCCACGAAAGCCTCCGGTTCCCACTCCCCTGATTTCGTCAGCTTCTTTTGGAAATCCTCCAACTCCTTGGGCGGCGCCTTACCCAACCGCTGGAGGGCCTCCTGGGCCAAGGCCTGGCTGGCCTTCTTGGGGAGGCGCACCCGCGCGTACCAGTATTTGGAGTTCCAGGCGTCCGGCTCCCGGCGGTGCAGGATGGCGTGGATCCAATTGCCCTCCAGGGAGCCCTCGTGGTCGTTGGCGATGTTGTGCGCCTCCTCGAAACAGTCGAAATAAAGGTAAAGCGCGCCTTGGGCCAGGAGGTTGAGGCCGGACTTCGCCACCGCCAACTGCCCGGCGGTAAGGGGTTTTCCCTTTTCGAGCCGGTCGAGGGGGCGCCCCGGGGCCTTCCCCGCGAGCTCCAGGATTTTGGCGACGGCGACGGGAAATTGCATGAATCTCCTAAAAAACCAAAAGCGGCTCGAACCACCAAGTCACCAAGGGCGCCAAGTAAAGCATCACCTTTTGAATTTCAGCCCAATGGTTCGGCCATTAACAAATT
Organism: bacterium; assembly: GCA_035524855.1. Taxonomy (GTDB): domain Bacteria; phylum Oederibacteriota; class Muellerivitia; order Muellerivitales; family Muellerivitaceae; genus DATKOC01. The sequence goes on along the minus strand of DATKOC010000137.1, from coordinate 3,955 downwards.
TTTACCACAAATCTATTTATCCTTGGCGTTCTTGGTGCCCTTGGCGTCTTGGTGGTTCAAATATTTTTAATTTTTGTTGAGGAATTTAAATAAAAAGGCCCTCCCCCGCTTCCCGGAACGCCCCTCCCGCGCTTTCGCGCGGCAAGGGTGCCGGGAAGGAAGAGGGCCTGCTTTCCGGAGTTCCTACCAAACCCTCCCGAAGGGCGCCGGGTGCGCCGGAAAGGGTAAGATCAAAGGCGGGATCCCCTTTTCCCCGGGGGGCTCCCCAGCCTCACACCCTTTCCGGCGCTCCCGGCGCCCTCCGGGCCTTCCAAACTAATCGACCCTTTTCACCCGGACCCCGAAGTCCACATTGTTCTTCACCCACTTGCAGAAAACGTCCTGCTTCTCCATGGGGTCATTCGGGACGAAGATCTTGGGGTCCTTACAAGTCTCCATCACCGGCGCCTCCTGGGTCCAGACCCTCACCCTCCGCCGCGGCACCTGGCTTTCCCACTTCTTCCCCACCGTGGGGTTGGTGTAAAGCAGGCGCAAGGTCACGTTGCGGGACAGCTTCTCCATGGCCGACAAGTCGATGCCCCGGTAATCGTGCCGGCCGTTGCGCCCCGGCACGTCCAACACACCGTCGCTGACCATGACGATGGAGAGCGGCTTCAACACCATCTTCCGGTCCTTGACCATCTCGGCGACCTTGTCGAAGAAGGCGTTGAAGTCGGTGTACTTGTCCTTGTGCTCCTTGGGGAACAGCTCCCGGAGCTTGGCCTCGATCTCCTCCGGCGACTTGTTCTGGAAGGTCTCGATGGGGTAGAAGACCTTCGGCTGGCCCTTCTTATCCCCGCCGATGGAGCCCACGAAGAGCGCCGCGGGCTTCTCCATCCCCTCCAACCCGTTCAAGTGGGCGTAGAGATAGCGGGAAAGGAAGGTCATGGAGTCGTCGAAGTCCGGCCCCTTGAGGAAGGACCCGCTCATGTCCAGCCCCACGAACATGACCATGCGGGGCTGGGGCGTCATATCCAGCCAGGAGCCCTGGAGCGGGGCGGCGAGCAACAGCAGGCCCAGGAGGGCGGAGATCTCGCGCCGCCTCATGGGCGCGCCTCCGTGGGCGTCGTGTCGGGCACGACGGCCAGCTTGGGTGGCCTCGGGTGCTTCTTTCCCTTGGCCGTAAGATTGGCCGGCTTGGCCTCCATCAACTCGCGGGAGCGCATGATGTCCCGGAAGCTCTTGAAGGGCAGGTCGAACAGGTGCCGCGAGGCGATCAAGAGGATGAAGAAGTTGACCGTGGCCGAGACCACCTGAAGGGGAGGCAGGAGGAAGGCCCCCAGCAATTCGTCGGCCTTTTCCCTGACCCACTCGGCGTCCGCCTTGAAGTGGTAGTAAAAGCCCATGGTGTAGGCGAAGACGTCCCCCATATTCGCCTTCTCACCGCCCTCAGGCTTCTTGAGGCCCGTGCCCTGGATGATCGCCGTGATGATGGGCACGCCGTGCGAGGCGAAGAGGAACCAGGTCATGCCGCGCACGCCCAGCCAGGCGACAAAGCCGATGCCCAGGGTGGCCCCCATCCCCAGGTCGAAATCCTTGGAGGTGTGCTGGGCGAACCAGGGCACCAGCGAATCCACCAGTTCCCGGTAGAGGAACAGGACCTCCACGAAGGCCGCCACGCCCTCCACCGCCGAGATCTTGAGGATGGTGGGGATGTTGCGGGTGGAAAGCGCCCCCGTCCAGGCCGCCAACACCGCGTAGCTGCCCAGGATGAGGAAGAGCATGAAGAGGAAGAGCGGGATGCGGATGAGGCCTTCCGAAAGCTCCCCGCCCGTCAGGTTGGCCAGGGTGTCCATCACCAGCGGCGTCATGACATAGGTGAAGACCAGCGCCTCCACCAGGCACCAGAAGAAGGTGAGGACCACCGCGATCCAGGGCACCCCCGGCGTGGCGGCGCTCTTGGCCACCGACCGGATCAGCCTAAAGGGCACCAGCAGGATGTCCTGGAGGATGAACCAGGTTCCCAGGACCATGATGCGCGCCAAGCCGTAGAGGGCGGAGGCGAAAACCACCAGGAACTTGAAGAAACCGCCCCAATAGGCGAAGACGCTTTTCATGAAATCCCACCAGGTGACGAAAAAAGCCTTGAGGAATTCCACCCGCTTTTGCCGGACAACGACCGTCAAAAGGCACAGGATGCTGACCCACAGGCAGATGAGGGCCGCCCCCGTGGGAAGCAGCAGGAACACCCTCTTGGCCAGTGCCAGCCCAAGGGGGTCGCCTGCTCCCCAGACGTATTCCATGACGGACTTTTGAAAGAAGGTGGGGAAAAAAAGAACGGAACCAATGATCGAACCGATGCTGAAAGCACCTTGCTCCATCTTGAACCTCCGTTTCGAAGGGGAAGGTTGCCCGCGTCATGGTTTGCCTTTTCCGGTAGCCTGCCGTTCGTCCGGCAGAGGCGCAGCGGAATCGGCCGCCTTTGACCTAGGGGACCTTCGATTCAAGTGTAAGCATGCGGCCGGATTTCACCCAAGCGAAACCGACGTTAAACCTGGGTCGCCGCTTTACCTTGTGGATTTCCGGCTTGGTTTAACGAGAGGGGAAAAAACGGAAAACGTTAGGAGGAGTTTGGGAAATTTTTCACAAGGAATATGGTTTTAGTCTTTGAAGCATCCCAATTTTTTTAATTGGGTTCGCGTGATCACTTTGTAATTGAAACTGGCTTCATATCGGCGGCATAAAAGAATGAATTAATAGCCGCACCAGGCGTTCCCGTAAAAGTAAATGTTTTATTCACCGGAAAAACATAGACAACATAATTTCCGGATGAGGGATAAGCTTCCGCTGGCATCGAAAAAGGAGAGTCAATATCAGGTCCCACTGAAATGGTGGAATCAAAGGTCGTGACACCGCCACTGGTAACTTGCAAAAAGTCAGCATTCCCTTCATAAAGCCAGGTTACAGGACTGCCTGATGGATCAATGCCAATATTACCGCCTGGCCCACTCACTACCGCCGATATCGCGGTACCAATCGAGGTGGAGACTGACATTGAATAATTGCCTGCGGGCTGAAAATTGGGTGGACCTGTATAACCATAACCTTCGGAAGGGGAACAAGATCCACAGGATAAGGTTATAGGACTTCCGTTTGGGATATTAAGAATAACCAAGTCTCCTCCTTCCCTTGTTTGATTCACCAATAAATTGGCGAAAACGAAAATCCCACTTCCCATTGTCTGCACACCGCTTTGAATAAATATGCCCATGGGAATTGTCGCTGTTGCCGTTGGAGTGAACGTATCCGTGAAAGTACTAGTCCACGTGTTTGTGGGAAAAGCAGAAGGGCTATTGGTTGGCGTGTTAGTTGAGGTGCTCGTAAGCGTTTGGGTGTCAGTCTCAGTGGCGGTGGCAGTTTGGGTCATTGAATTTATAGGAGTATTCGAAGAACTATTCGTGGGGGTATTTGTAAATAAAGCAGTGTTGGTCGTGGTTTGGCTGGGGGTAACTGTGGCCGTTAAAATTTGAGTCGACGTTGGGCTTTTTGTTGAAGTGAACGTTGCGATGGATGAACTAGGTGAGCTGGGATTGTTAGCACAGGCCAATGGAAAAAGAAATAAAACCAACAACAAAAAAGAAAATACAAAATAAATGATGCGAATCACATAACCCCCATCAAGTAAGCATCATGTATTTTATCATTAAGCCATCTTTAAAGCCTCTTCCAGCACTTCCTCCGGCAAGCCCCATTCCTTGTAACCCTGCCGCACCTGCATGAGGTACCCCAGGTTGGGCTGTCCGAACGGGGGGGTCTCCGCTGACAGCTGATAGCTGACCGCCGCCACCTTCTCCCCATCATCCTTTTCCACCGTGACTTCCAGCGGCTTATAGGTTCCCTTCTCGCAGGCCTCCGCCCGGTCTAAGTACTGGATCATGACCTCATTCAGTTCATAGAGGGTTCCGGGAACCATTCG
>DATKOC010000136.1:0-10289 GCA_035524855.1 bacterium | reverse complement strand
AGCCGCGGCGCAAAGGCCCGGCAAGGATTACAGTTACACCAACAACTGGCCCCCCGAGGACGCCGTGGGAAACCGGCCAACGCGCGCGGTTTTCCTTTGGAGCGTCCTTTCCCTGATATCCCTCTTGGGCGGGTGCGCCCTGGTGCTCATGTTCTTCGGGCGTTTCGACTACCTGGGATGGGGCGGGGATGAACCGGCCATCAAGAAAAGCATTCCCCTCAAAGATTTCAAAATCACTCCAAGCCAGGTCGCGACCTACAAATACTTCCTGATTGTGGCGGCCCTATTCGCCTTTCAAACGCTCATGGGGGTCTTCACGGCGCATTATTTCGTGGAAGCCACGGGTTTTTACGGGTTCGACATCCGCGATATCCTGCCGACCACCATTACCCGGACCTGGCACCTCCAACTTTCCATTTTTTGGGTGGCGACAGCTTGGTTGGCGGCCGGATTGTTTATCGCCCCCCTTGTCGGGAGGAAAGAACCCCCCTATCAGGCCCTTTGGGTCAACATCCTCTTCGGGGCGGTGGTCTTGGTGGCCGTCGGTTCCATCGTGGGGGAATACCTGGGCATCAAGGACAAACTAGGAAACTATTGGTTCTGGTTGGGCCACCAGGGCTGGGAATACCTGGAACTGGGCCGGTTTTGGCAAATTCTTTTGACGGCGGGCATGGGCATCTGGGCGGTCCTGGTCCTGAGGGCGGTTTGGGGCAAACTGAAGGGGCAGGATTGGGGAAGCATGCCTTATTTGCTGGTCTACGCCATCCTGGCCATTCCCCTCATGTTCGCGGCGGGCCTGCTTTACGGCCCCAGGACGAACTTCGCAATAGCGGATTTCTGGCGTTGGTGGGTGGTGCACTTGTGGGTGGAGAATTTCTTTGAGCTTTTCACCACCATCGTCGTGGCTTATTTCTTCGTCATATTAGGGCTGGTCACGACCCAAACCGCCGTCCGGGTGGTGTACCTGGACATCATTCTTTACCTTGGCTCCGGGCTGATTGGCACCGGTCATCACTATTACTGGACGGCCCAGCCGGCCATCAACCTGGCCTTAGGCGCGTTCTTTTCCGCCATGGAAGTGGTGCCGCTCCTGCTCCTGACCCTGGAAGCCTATGATTTCGCCAAGCTCCGGCGGGGGGAGGCGGGGACCAAGGAAGCCGACGGATTTTTCGCCCACTATTGGGCCATCATGTACCTGATCGCGGTGGGCTTTTGGAACTTCCTGGGAGCCGGTGTCTTTGGGTTCCTCATCAACCTGCCTATCGTCAGCTACTACGAGCACGCCACTTACCTGACGCCCAACCACGGCCACGCGGCTCTCATGGGAGTTTACGGCAACCTGGCCATCGCGGCCTTGGTGTTCGTGCTCCGGTTCCTGGTGAAGCCCGAGCATTGGTCCAATGGAATCCTCAAGATGTCCTTTTGGTCACTGCAGGTCGGGCTCATGTTGATGCTGGTTTTGGACATTTTCCCGGTAGGCATCCTGGAGATGGCCCAAAGCTACACCCACGGCTATTGGTTCGCCCGCAGCGCGGAGTTTTGGAACCAACCCCTCGTGCAAAAGCTGACCTGGGCCCGGGTGGTGGGCGACCTCACCTTCGCGTTGGGAGGAGTGCTACCCCTGCTTTACTTCACGGCTAAGTCGATGTTTTTCCTGAAAAAGCCGGACGCCGGAACCGAATAGGCTCAAGACGACTTTTTTAGAAGGAGGCTTGAATGGAAAAACAACGATTGAATTATTTTGAGACGGCACCGGAAAGTTACAAAACCATGAAAGCTTTCAGCGATTACTTAAAAACTTGCGGTTTAGAGCCCCCTCTCTTGGAGTTGATAAAGATACGCGCTTCACAAATGAATGGGTGCGCCTATTGCGTGGATATGCATGTCAAAGACGCCCGTTTCGCGGGGGAAACGGAGGAACGCCTTTACATGCTTAATGCCTGGCGGGAATCCGACCTTTACAGTGATAGGGAAAGGGCGGCCTTGTCATGGACTGAAGCACTTACTTTTTTGGCGGAGACCCATGCCCCTAAGGATGCTTATGATGAGGTCGCCAAGCGTTTTTCCCCTAAAGAGATCGCGGACCTGACCCATGCCATTGCCGTCATTAACGCTTGGAATCGCTTCATGATGGCGTTTCGGGTTCCGCCAGGACGATATCAACCCAAGCTGAAAGGGTAACATGAAACGGGAAAAATTCCTTTGGCCCTTGACCCAGTCCCACCACCGGGCCCTTTTGATGGCCAGGTGGGTGAGGGAAAAACTTTCGGCCTCCGGTGCCGTTAATGAGGGCGCCGTCAAGGAAATGGCGGAGGAGGCCCTCAAACTTTATGAAGAGGAACTTAAGCTTCATTTTTGGGACGAGGAGAAGATCCTGGTCCTGTATGAGGAACGGATGGGGAAGGAAGAACCCGAGCCCCAGAGGATAAGGAAGGAACACCGTCTGTTGGAATCCATGCTCTTTCGCGCCGACCGGGAGAGCCTTTTGGCATTCGCCGAACTTTTGAATTCCCATGTGCGTTTCGAGGAGGATGTGTTGTTCGGACGGATCGAGAAAATCCTGGATGAGGTTGGAAAGCAGGCGGTGGAGCACCTATTGGAACGGGAAGCCGCCTTGAACGGCCCTCGGCCAGGGAATATGGAATACCGGCCTTGACGAAGGCGGTGGAGGGGGGAAACGTGATCCGAACCAAGCGGGTTTACCAAGCCCCGTCCCCAAAGGATGGGAAACGGTTCCTTGTCGACCGCCTGTGGCCCCGCGGGCTTTCCAAGAATAGGGCGGGATTGTCGGGGTGGGTGAAAGAAGCCGCCCCGACCCCCGAACTTAGGAAATGGTTCGGCCATGACCCGAAAAAATGGCTTGAGTTCAAGAAGCGGTATCGGAAGGAACTTTCGACGCGCCGGGCCGTTTTGAGGCCGCTTTTGGAGGCGGCCCGGAAAGGGACGGTCACCCTCCTTTTCGCCGCAAAGGACGAGGCCCATAACAACGCCGTCGTCTTGAAGAACCACTTGGAATCCCACCTTTAATTTTTTTCTTCGGGAACTCTTTAAGACTTTGGGGGCGGGTACGATCGCTTACCGGTCTTTATCGATTGGGATGCGACCTTCCACTTCCTTTAATTCAACATTCAGTCCTTGTTTTCCCTGAGGAAACCGGACCCCCAACCTTAGAACCTGTAACAAAATTCCACTACAGAGGCAGGGAGACACAGCTAAGAATCAAAAAACGCTGAAAAACCAACAACAATTTAAAAGCTGCGCCTCTGTGTCCCGATGGTTAAAAGGGTTTTGTTACCGTCTCTTAATTCCTTAAGAATTTAAAGAAGTAATTCGTTATTTAGTTGGTTTAGGAAAGCCTTGCTTTGTGACCCGCGTCACGGTGACACCCCCGGTAGAGGGAGTAAATTGGGCCAAATTTTGCCGGAGCGAAGAAATGTCAGGTTGGTCCTGCCCCCACCAAACAGGGAACTATTTCTGCCAAAGGGTGAAAAGGGAATGCGTTCCCGGCATGAAAGGCTGCGTCCTGCGCGGCAAGGTTCGATTCGCCAAGGATGAGGTTTATTCCAACCCCTCCGCTGAAAGTCCGGCGCCTTTAAGAAAATCCCCCTCAAAGTGGAAGCATTAACGCTTTTCGTTACTTAAGTCACGCCGAAAAACCCGCATTCGCCCACTTCGTGATGAAAATCACGGCCGATTACTCCCGTAGGGCGTAATTTCAAATTGGAAGAAGAAACGAAACGGTTCAAAGGAGAGAGACATGCAAACCCTCACCCAAAATCCCAAAATCGGCCGGCTGGTGGGCGAAATCGCCGCGGAGTTCCCAGCCACCATTCCTTTTTTCGAGAGCGTGAAGATCGACTACTGCTGCGGCGGAAACCGGACTTTGAAGGATGCCTGCGCTTTGGCGGGGGTGCCCCTTGAACAGGTTCTTGACGCTTTAGGAGAGATTCAGCGCGGGCCTTCCAGGGGTCCTAAGGAAGAAACGGATTGGAACCAAAAATCCATGGCGGAACTCACCAACTATATCCTTGAAAAACACCATAGCTACACCCGGACCGCCACCAGCCGCTTGAGAATACTGGCCGAAAAGGTGGCCCGGGTCCATGGGAATCATCACCTGGAACTGCTGGAAATCAACGGCTTGATCCAACAAATGGGGGAGGAGTTGGAGGGCCACATGGCCAAGGAGGAGGAGCAGGTTTTCCCCTATCTCCAGGCCGTGGAAAAGGCGGGAGGGAAGAAAGAGGGGATTCCCGACCCCTTCGCGGGCGGTCCAATGGACCAGCATCCCTTGAAGGTGCTCATGTGGGAGCACGGCATGACGGGGGAGGAATGGATCCAACTGCACCAACTGAGCCGTGATTTCACCCCGCCGGAGGACGCTTGCGGATCCTATCGGGCGCTTTATGAGGGATTACGGGAATTAGAGTCGGACTTGCACCGGCACGTCCACTTGGAGAACAACATCCTGTTCCCCAAAGCCGTCGCGGCCGGAATCATTGATTAAAAGGAGGACGTCATGAAAAGGGAAAAATTCTTGTGGCCCATCACCCACGCGCACCATTTCGGGTTGATGGCGGCCAAGGATATCCAAAGGAAATTATCCGAAAAACCGGGCCGGAAGAAGCTGGAGGAACTGCGCAAAAAAGCGGTGAAATTCCTCAAAAACGACCTGGCGGAACACATCGGGGTGGAAGAGAGGGTTTTGGAACAGCTCGCCTTGCACGTCGGGAAAGCCGACCCGCTTCTGGAAAAAGCGCGCCGAGAGCATCGGGAACTGGGCCAACTGCTAAAGAAAAAGGGCGCGCGGGCCCTTGAACTTTTCGCCGACAAGCTCATCATGCATATTTACTTCGAGGAAGACAAGCTGTTCCCCGAAATTGAGGACCAATTCACCCAGGCCGAGAAGGAATGGGTTGAAACGGACATCCAGTTCAATATCCACGACTGGCCCCGGATACCCGCATTCCAAGGAAAATAAGGCGAAGGGAAAAGATCCGGTTTCGGGACTTAAGTCACGGCGCCCTTTTGAGGGCCGACTTAAAATTCAATTGTCGTCAAACCTAAGGAGGATTCCATGAAAGCCCAAACAAACCAAACCGTCGCGAGTATCGTGACCCAATATCCTTCCGCGATTCCGCTTTTCGAAGGACTTAAAATTGACTATTGCTGTGGGGGACAAAAATCTTTAACTGAGGCCTGCGCCAAGGTGGGAGCCTCATTGGAAAGCGTCCTGAAATCCCTTGAGGCGATTCCGGAGCCTTTCGGTGAATCGGGCCGAATTAATTGGTCCGAGAGAAGCATTTCCGAACTCATCGCTTTTTTATTCGAGAAACACCACCGATACACCCACAGTCAGTTGGCCCTGTTGGAGAAGCTTTCGGAAAAAGTGGCCCGGGTGCACGGTCAAAACCATCCCGAACTGGTGGAGGTGCGTTCCCTCTTTCAAACCATGGCCGCCGAACTGGAACATCATATGATGAAGGAAGAACAGGTGGCTTTCCCGTACCTCCTGGCCCTCGAAAAATCAGTTTCGGGCCCCGGGAGCCCCTTTTTTCCTTTCGAAGCCTTTCAAGGCGGGCCGCAAAGGGTTTTGATGGCGGACCATGAGACAGTGGGGGAGCAGTTGAGGGAAACGCGGCGCTTGACCCGTGATTTGACCCCGCCGGAGGACGCTTGCGTGACCTACCGGGCCTTTTTCCAAGCCTTTCTGGAACTCGAGGAGGATCTTCACCGGCACATTCACTTGGAGAATAACGTGCTCTTTCCCATGGCGGAGAAATTGGCGGGCATGGCGACGGTCAGTTAATTTTGGGGAATATTGAGGGCGCCGGATTACCGGCGCCCTTTTTTATTTCATGACGACTAGGGTTCAACCACGGTTTTTGATTTTGAAGCTTCTTTCCAAAGTTGCCCCAAGGCGCTCGCCAAACTCCGGCGGACCGCCTGGGGATAGGGATTGCCGGGTGGCAAATCCCTCATCAACCTCCGGTGGGCTTCTCCCAATGAATGGTAGGGCATGCCGGGAAACAAATGGTGGGTGGCGTGGAACCTTAAGCCCACGGGGGCCCACAGGGGCGTCGTGAAGGGGTTGCCGGGAATGTCGATGGAATCCAGGAACTGTTCCGCGAAGGTCATCTCATGGTTAGGCGGGTTTTTGTAGCAATGGGCGACCAAGGTCCGCAAGCCGTTGGTGAACAGGATGAAGACCGCCGCCAGGTACCACAAAAGCAAAACCCGCCAAGGCAGGATTCCCCAGGCCATCAGTAAGATCCCCGTGGCGGCGTAAGCGAAGGTCATGAATTCCTGGACCCACCAAAGATGTTTTTCCCTTTCGTCGGGCAGGGGACGTTTGTAGCCCCCGCCGACCGCCAAGGATGAGGCCATTTCCCAAAGAGGCTTGCGCAGGGGCTGAAGGATATAGGAGAGGGGGGTCAGGACAAGGAAACGGAGCAGGAAGACCGCCGGGGCCAGCATCATGGCGAGGAGGAAGGTGATGATCCGGTAGGGCTTTTCCAGCGCGAAATCGAAGTACTCGTGGTCGTCCTTAGTGCCGTAAAGCCTCTGCTTATGGTGGTCAATGTGGACACCCATATATAAGAAGGAAGGAACCATCAAAGGAAAGCCGCAAAGGAAATTCCAGGCGGTATGGAAGACTTGGAAGGTGCCCTTCCGCAAATGGGTCAGTTCATGCACGAAGATGACGGCCCGGTAAAGGGAGAAGCTGGCCACGCCCAAGGCGGCAATTTGGAATAGGGAAAAAGCCGGCGCCCTGACGGCCAAAATAAAGGCCGCCCATCCGAGGGCGTCATAGAATAAAAAATCGGCCCAATAGGCCCAAGGATTCGGCTCAAAGAGGTCTTGAACGATCCGCTTCGCCTCCGCCATGGGGAACTCAACATTTGTTTCTGGAACCACGAGGCCCTCTTGAAAGACTTCACGCTAACCCGGAAGAAACAGGGAGAAATATGAGCTGGATCACTATTGGTTCGTGACAAAGGGCTAAAGATTTAGAACTTGTAACAAAATTCCACCACAGAGGCACGGAGACACAGCTAAGAATCAAAAAACACTGAAAAACCAACAACAATTTAAAAGCTGTGCCTCTGTGTCTCGGTGGTTAAAAGGGTTTTGTTACCGTTTCTTAGAACATTTTGGCGAGGGTCTATAACGTGCTTTGTAAATTGGGGAAGTCCTTGCGAGGACTTTAACGTTTGGATTGTTAGGTGGAAAGGTCCCCCGCGAGACTCACCCTGGGGGGTGGAAAAAAACGATTTTTTAGTATGGTTCTTTGGTTCTTTATCCCATAAAATACCCCGGTTTCTACGCCCTTCCTCGCGCACCAATGCCTATTTTTTTTTAAGAAGAACAAGACCCCCGCGACGGTTCATGGGTCCGGCTCATTCACTTGGAAAGGAAACGCTCAATGCTTGACCACCTCCCTGAAGTCATCTCGTCCTTCGGCCCCTCGATCGACGAAATGCTCAAGTTGATCTACTACATTACCGGGGCGTTCTTTGTCGTCATGGAAGGCTACCTGGTTTACCTGGTGGTGCGTTACCGGCAAAAAAAAGGTGTAACTTCCACCTATGAGCATGGGGACACTTGGAACCAGATCCAGTGGATCGTTGTTTTTTCCGTCGTGGTCCTTGTGTTGGACCTTACCCTTGACTTCATGGGCGGCAAGACTTGGGCGGCCGTCAAGATTGACATGCCCCCATGCGACATGGTCGTCAAGGTGCAAGCCAAGCAGTTCGATTGGACCTTTATTTACCCCGGCAAGGACGGCCAATTGGGAACCGCGGACGATATCGAGTCCTACCGTGAACTGCACGTTCCCGTCGGGAAGAAGATTGAGATCATCATGACGTCCAAGGACGTCATCCACGATTTCTTCCTGCCGGAAGTGCGGTTGAAGCAGGACGTCATGCCCCAACGGGAAATCAAGGGATGGTTTGACACGAACAAGGCCGGGACTTTCCACTTGGTTTGCGATGAGATTTGCGGCATCGGGCACACCCGTATGACGGGTGTCCTTCAGGTGGATGACGAGAAGACCTTCAACGATTGGCTTGCCGCCAAAGACAAAGAAGAACATGGAGGAGCGCAATGAGCCACGATTCCCACGACGGCCACGAGCACAAGCAAAGTTTCTGGTCGCACTATATTTTCTCGACCGACCATAAGATGATCGGGAAGCAGTTCCTGCTCCTCTCCATCGTCATGGCCTGCTTCGGGGGCTTCATGGCCTACCTGATCCGCTGGGAAGTGGCCTACCCCAACACCCCGGCGCCCTTCTTCGGGCTGGTTTCGCCGGACAAGTTCAACGCCATCATCACCCTGCACGGCACGATCATGATCTTCTTCGTGGGGATGCCCTTCCTTTCGGCTTTTCCCTCCAACTTTCTCATTCCCCTCATGATCGGCGCGCGGGACATGGCCTTTCCCAAGCTCAACATGGCCTCCTTCTGGCTGACCTTCACGGGGGCGGTTCTCCTCGTTTCCTCCTTCTTCGTGCCGGGCGGTCCGGTGGCGGGCGGCTGGGTGGGTTATCCCCCCTTGTCGGCCAGCTCCGATTTCGCGGGGGTCAAATGGGGCGCCTGCCTGTGGCTGCTTTCCCTGGCCATGGCTTTTTTCTCCTCGAGCATCGGCGGCTTGAACTACCTGGTGACGGCCATCAGCCTGCGGGCGCCGGGTATGAGTTATACCCGCCTGCCCATGACGGTCTGGATGCTCCTGGCCTCGGCTGTGACCTTCTTCTTCTCCGTCGGGCCACTCATCGCGGGGGCCTTCATGCTCCTGATGGACAACATGTTCGGCACGGGATTCTTCCTGCCGGCCAAGGGCGGGGAGCCGATGCTCTGGGAGCACTTGTTCTGGTTCTTCGGGCACCCGGAGGTTTACGTGCTTTTCTTCCCGGCCCTCGGGATCGGGATGGACATCATGACCACCTTCTGCCGCAAGCCCCTCTTCGGCTACAAGCTCATCCTGGGCTCCACCATCGCGGCCATCCTGTTGAGCTTCATCGTGTGGGCCCACCACATGTTCATGTCGGGCCTCAACCCGCTCCTGGCCACGCCCTTCTCCATCACCACCATCCTTATTTCCATCCCCTTCGCCATCATCCTCTTCTGCATGGGGGCGACGCTCCGGAAAAGCTCCATCCGGTTGGAACTGCCCATGCTGTGGATGCTGGGCTTCCTGGCCACCTTCCTCATCGGTGGATTGACCGGCATCTTCCTGGGCTCGGCCTCGGCGGACATCTACCTGCATGGGACCTACTTCGTGGTGGCGCACTTCCACTACACGCTCTTCCCGTCGGTCTTCTTCGGGGGGTTCTCGGGCGTTTATTACTGGTTCCCTAAGATGTACGGGCGCAAACTCAACGAGAAGCTGGGCTTCCTGCACTTGGCCCTGACTTTCCTCTTCTTCAATGGTACCTTCTGGCCGCTCTTCAGCGTGGGAATGGGCGGGATGATCCGCCGCATCGCGGATCCTTCCTTCTACCCGCAGTACCACCAGTTCGTGAACTGGAACATCTTCGCCACCATCTGCGCGATCTCCCTCATCGCCAGCCAGTCCATTTTCCTCTGGAACCTGGTGATCAGCATGATCCACGGCGAGAAGGCCCCGGATAACCCCTATGATTCCAACACGCTGGAATGGACCGCCACCACGCCGGTGCCCCACGGCAACTGGGGGGCCAGCGTCCCGACGGTCGTCGCCGGACCCTACGAGTACAGCAAACCCGGGGAGGCCAAGGACTGGCGCCCCCAAGCCCAAAGATCCTAGGAGGATTGACTCATGGATAAAGAAATGACGGTCGCCTTAGGTTCCCTGAAACCCGGGGACGAGCTCCCCACGGGAATCTATTCCGGCCCCGTGGGCCTGACCCCGGGCCGCCTGGGCATCTGGGCCCTGATCGCCTCCGAAATCGTGCTGTTCGCCGGATTGTTCGGGTCCTTCATCCTGATGCGGATGATCAACCCGGGCTGGGCCGAGGAAGCGCGCCACTTGAACCTCTACGCGGGCACCCTCAATTCCCTGATCCTGCTGGTGAGCAATTTCTTCATGATGAAGGCCTCCGCCGCCGCGGCCAAGGACGACAACGACGCCATCAAGAAGTTCCTCATCCTCACCATGCTGATGGGCGTCGCCTTCCTCGGCGTGAAGGCCTACGAGTACTCAGCCGAGTTCGCCCATGGGGAATTCCCCACGAGCGGCGGTTTCTGGTCCTTCTACTTCCTGATGACCGGCATCCACGCCACCCACATCCTGGGCGGCCTGGT
>DATKOC010000135.1:0-8616 GCA_035524855.1 bacterium | reverse complement strand
CAAATGCACGAAGAAAATATTTTGTTTATTGGTTGGGAATATGCGTCGGCTATTTCTTATTTTTTAAGTGTGCTAATTGTTTTGTTTAACAAAAGCCGAGCAAAAGCAAACAAGGCACTTCATTTAGTTTTCTTACTCCCGTATGCATATATTGCGAACATAGTCATTTTGGAATATTTACAGTTTGGAATTATCGGGCCGGTCCTCGAATATTTTCATTTTGATTCCGCTAATTGGATTTATAACAATGCGCCATAAGCGATTCGCAAAATCAGTAACCAATAAAGATCATTAATAGGAACTAAATCGACCGTTCAGTTATATATTTGGATAAACCTCATTTTTCCTGTTCCATTGCCCCTCCAGGTTCGTCAAAATAGCGTGCGTTCCATGAAACCCAAACCACGTTCAGCCCCCAAGACGGTTCCATACGCCCTCGGTCTTTCCCTCTGCCTCCTCGTCTTCCGGCCTACCATCGTTTTAAGCGCCGGAATTGATCCGCCGTCGCCCATTGACGAGGGAAGGGCCCTGCTCAAGTCCCGGGCCTACCACCTGGCCATGGAACGTTTCCTCTTGGCCGAGGAAAAGAGCGGGAACTCCATGGAAAGGGCCCTGGCCCTGCGCATGGTGGGTGAAACCCAGTTCCACGAGAAAAACTACCCCGCCGCCTACCAGGCCTACCAGCAATCCCTCCATTTGAATCCCTTGGCCTCGGGCGCCTTGGGGTTGGAATTCAAATCCGCCGTCGCTTCCGTTTACATGAAAAATTACCGCTCCGCGATCGCCAAGTTCCAGGAGTTGGAAAAACGGGCCTATGAACCCAACACCTTTTCCGACCTCTATTTCTGGGAGGCGGAGTGTTACTTCCAGTTGGAGGACTACGAGGCGGCGGGCAAGCAGTACGGGAAAATCCTCGAGAAAAACCCGCGCTACAAATATTCCAACCTTGTCCGTTATCTCCAAGCTTGGTGCTATTACCAACAAAAGGACTACGCCAAAGCGATGAAAGGCTTCACGGATGTCCTGGCCGCCACGGGCGAGGACACCCTGCGGAAATTGACCCTTTTCCAAATCGCCGAGACCCATTTCCGCATGGAGCAATACCCGCAGGCTAAAAAGGGCTACCAGGATTTTTTGGAAAAATACCAGGACGACTTCCTGCGGGCTCCCGCCCTTTATGGCCTGGGCTGGACCTTCGAGAAATTGAGCGACCACTCCAACGCGGAAAAAAGTTTCGGCCAGATCGTGTCGGATTTCCCGGACCACCTGCTGGCGCCCTGGGCCGCCGCCCGGCAGGGAGCGGAGGATTTCGTCCTGGGTGACGGCGAGGCCGCCGCCGCGGCCTATACCAAGGGATTGGAATTGGCCGACCACAAGGCTCCCGCCGACCTTTTGGAGTACGGGCTAGGCTGGGTGGATTATGCCGACAAAAAATACGACTCGGCGGCCGGGCATTTTTCCACCGTCGCCCATTTTTCCCCGGAAAGCGTGCTTCGCTGGGACGCCCAGTACCTCCAGGCCGGCTGCCTTTACCTGCAGGAGAAATACGCCGAATCCACCGACCTTTACGCCCAGTTGGAGGAAAAAGGCCCCGAGGAACTGGCCCTCACCGCCTCCTATTGGCGCGCCTGGTGCGACTACGCCATGGGGAAATTCGACGCGGCGTCGGAGAAATTCCGGGCCGGAACCGCGAAAGCCGAGGATGAACTGAGGGCCCGCTTCCTCTGGGGCGCGGCCGAGTCGGCCTACCAGCAACAGCGTTACAAGGACGCCGCTTATGACGATTCCGAAGCCCTTAAGAACCACCCCGCCGACAGCCTGGCCTTGAACCTCTATTCGGGCCTGGGCTGGAGCCAGTTCCAGATGGAAAAATACGACGAGGCCGCCAAGAGCTTCCAGAAGGCCCGGCGCCTGGCCCCCAAGAGCCCCCTGGGGCTGGAGGCGCAGTTGAGGACGGGGGACTGCTTTTACAACCAGCACCAATATGACAAGGCGGAGCCGGCCTACCGCCAACTTTACGAGGAAAAACCCGGCGCTCCCTACGAACTGGACGCGTTGGAACAATTGGGATGGTGCGCCTACCGCCAACAGAAATTCGGGAAGGCGATGGAGCTTTGGAGGACGCTGCTTCAAAAGCCGGGCACCGAGGATCGGAAGCCCCGTGTCACCTATTGGTCGGCTTGGGCGCATTTCCGGGACAAGGATTTCGAGGCCTCCGCGGCCCTGTTTCAGAAGGTCGAGGAAGACTATCCCAAGGACGCCCTGGCCCCGGAGGCCCACTTGAGGGCCGCCGACTGCCTCTTCAACCTCAAGAAGTTCCGGGAGGCCAAGGGCCTCTATAAAAGCTTTCTCGACCTCTATCCCGACCATCCGCTCCTACCCGACGCCCTTTATGGACTTCAATGGTCCGCCGAGAAACTGGGGGAAAAGATGGAGGCTTCCCGGGTGGCGAAGGATTTCCTCGAAAAATTCCCGAACAGCGCCTTCGCCCCCAATATCCAGTACCGCCTGGCCGACGGTTACTTCCAGGACGAGAAGTACCCGGAGGCCATCGAGGCCTATAAAACCCTTCTCCAAAAATATCCGGAAAGCTCCGACGCCCCCCGCGCCACCTTCTGGCTGGGGACGGCCCTCGTCAAGAACGACCAAAGCAAGGAAGCCATCCCTGTTTTCCAGGACCTCTTGAAGAAGTTCCCGAATGACCCGCTGGCCCTGGAAGGGAAGTTCAGCCTGGCCTCCCTTTATTTCGAGTCGAAGGATTTCAAGGGCGCCCTAGAGGAATACTCAACCATCTTCGAGAAATACCCCGACCATCGCCTGGCGCCCCACGCCCTTTTCAACAGCGCCATCTGCGAGAAACAGCTGGGCCAATCCGATAAAGCGCTCGAATATTTCCAAAAACTGCTGAAAGACTATGGCTCCGACCCGCTGGCGCAGGAGGCCGGCTTGCAGGCGGGCGTCCTCTTGGAAAAGAACGGCCGGAAGGACGAGGCCGCGAAGGCCTATGAGATCACCATGAAGTCGCCCAACCAAAAACTGGCGGTCGAAGCCGCCTTTTATCACGCGGACCTCCTGAAACAAGGAAAGAAATATGACGAGGCCATCCATGAGTTCAACCAAATCACGATCCACTACCCCAAACAGGACCAATGGGTGGTGACCGCCTTCGCGAAGGTCGCCGAGTGTTATGAGGAGGAGAAGCAGTATTCCAAGGCCGCCGACGCCTACAACCGCATCCTGAAATATACCCATATCAAAACCTACCGCAACGCCACCTTGACCCGGCTGAGGGCGTTGGAACCTTTGGTCCAGAGGGAGAAAGCGAGGAACGCCGCGAAGCGTAAGCCTTCCAAAAAATCGAAAAAAGCGCCGAAGGCCGCTTCCAATCCCCCGGGTGAAGCCGCCCCACCGGCCACTTCCGCCGCCCCGGCGGCCCCGGCCGTTCCGGCCCCCGCGAAGGAGGCCACTCCATGAAACTTAAGGGCCCTTTACCAACACCCCTCACCCTAACCCTCTCCCGCAAGGGGCGAGGGAAACGGGATTTAATGCCTTTATCACCCTCTCCCTCGACGGGAGAGGGCGGGGTGAGGGTGATCCCTAAAATATTTTTCTTAATCCTTTTTGGCTATGTATTTTTGATAATTCCGCCAGTCTTCGCAGAAGAACCGGCCACGCCCACGCCCGACGCCACGGGCTTGATCGAAATTGACCTGACCCATGCGACTCCCGTCGCCAATTCCGGGGCGGAGAAGGGAAGCAACGACATTTCCAAGCCGCAATCCGAGCCGCAAGAGATTGAATTGCCCGGCAAAAAGGCCGAACCTTCCGAGCGCCAAAAACCCTCCCAGGGTGAGGGTGAAAAGGCTCCCGTCCAAAGCCGGGCCACGGCGGTTCCGGAATTTTCCCTGCCTGAGGTCGTCATTACCGGCGAGAACGAGTTGACCATCGGGGCCAAGCGTTTAGACCGGAAGGAAAATGACGTGACCATGGGGAGCCGGGACTTGACGGGTTTGGATCGGTCGTTGAACGACCTGCCGGGACTCAGCAAAACCTTCACGGCTTTGACGGCGGAGGAGGCGGGGCCTTCCAAGGATACGGCTTTCGTCCTGCACGCCGGGGGCGGGAATCCCGGCGCCTATGGCGGTTGGGGGCTTTTCGGCCAGGAATTTAAGGACTTCCAGTATCTCTTGAACGGGTTTTATTCCCAATGGGGCGGCGAATCCACGCTTGCCGGATTCGACGGGGACAAGAAGTACGCTTACGGCTTGGATGTGAAACTTTTCCCCTCGGCGCCGTTCAACCTGGGGCTCACGGGGGAATACGCCCGAACCGACGCGGAATTGCCTTACCAAAACTCGATCCATGAGCTTCACCAGGGCTTGGACCTGGGCGGCACGGCACAATGGAAGATGTCAAACTTGGTCCAGGTCCAGGCCAAAATTTCCAACCATTCCACCACCCTCAGTTATTGGGACACCACCGCCAGGACCAACCAAACCCAGGAGCTGGAAGGCCAGTTCAAGGTCACGGCCGAGGATATTGACCCCACCTTCAACCGCCTCTCCCTGGAGTTAGGCGGGCGGCACGCGACCTCGGAATTTGCGGCGCCTTCCAACCCTGCCTACGATTGGGGTTGGCTGACCCTCAGAACCGATCTCCAAAGCGGACCGAACTTGGGACTGACCGCCCAAATACAAGGCCAAACGGGCAATGGCCTGGGGCTTCCACTCAAGTTCTACCCTTACTTTGATTTCATGTGGCGCTTCTTCGGCCAGAGCCAGTTGAACCTCTATTGGCGGTCGGACCGTTACGTCGAGGATTTCCACCAGGCTTTCATGGACGCGGAGCATACCAGCCCAACCGGCGGGTTCCCCCTGCCGACCGAAATCACCCGCGAATGGGGTGGCCGATTCACGCAAAAAATCACCGAGAAAGTCACCGCTTCGCTGTCCGGCTCGACGGCCCAAATCCTCAATTACCATCAATGGGCGGATATCAACCCTTCCACTCCCACCTACATCCAGGTCTACTCAACGGTTCCGGACGTCCAAATCAACAAGGCGGGGGGGAGTCTCCAGTGGAATTTCGCGGCCAATTGGCAGGCTTCCGCCACTTACCAATGGACCCAAGGCCTCAACCCAGGCGGGAACAACTTGAACCTGACGGCCCTGCCCCAGCACCGCGGGGTGCTTTCCCTCTATCGGGGGGACGAAACCTGGGAAGCCCGCCTCTCGCTGGAGGGCTATTCGGAACGCCAGGCCTTCGACAGGGTCTCCCTGGAGCTGCCGGCCTACCTCACCCTGGGCCTTGACGCGACCTACCATTTGAGCAAGACTTTCTCCTTGTGGCTGGCGGGCGACAATTTATTGGGCCAAAGCTATACCCTCCAGCCGGGATACCTGGAACCGCGGTTTCACGCGCGGGGCGGAATTGAGATCATTTTTTAATATTTAAACTGCTGTCATTGCGAGGAATGCCCGCCGAATAGGCGGGTGGTAATGACGAAGCAAACCCAGTTTAAATACGCTTTAAATTAAAGGCCGAACAACCCATAAACTTGGGTTGCTTTGCCGCAAACTTCGCGGCTCGCAATGACCGCAAAATATTAGGACGGAGGAGTGGTAATGTCCCACGACTTTTCGTTGATCCAAGTCTTGATGAAGGGCGGCTGGACGATCCTTCTCTTGATCGCGATGTCCATCCTGGTCTTCGCCATCTTTTACGAGCGTTGGAAATTTTTTAAGGCCCATTTCCAGAAGCGGGAAGGCGTCATGGCGGGCCTCGGGCCCTTCCTGGCCCGGAAGAATTTCCCGGAATGCCTGGAAGCCTGCGACCGTAACGGCACCCTCTTGGCCAAGGTGGTCCAGGCGGGTTTGAGGGCCAAGGGTGAGAAGACCGATCCGGCCCAGGCCATGGAAAGGGAATCGAAGATCCAGCTCCTGCGCCTGGAAAAACACCTGCCCCTCCTGGCCACCATCGGCAGTACGGCCCCCTTTGTGGGCCTGTTCGGCACCGTTTTGGGCATTATCCAGGCCTTCCAGGACCTGGCCCTGGCCAACGCCGGGGGAGCGGCCGTCGTCTCCAAGGGCATCGCCTCGGCCCTTTTCGCCACCGCCAGCGGCCTGTTCGTGGCCATCACCGCGGTCTTCATCTACAACTGGTTCCAGGCCCGCTTGAACGAGATCGCCCAGGAAGCCGAGATCGTCATATCCGAGGTAGTTGAAAGTTTGGAAAAGTAATTATTTGAACTGAGGTTGCTTCGTCATAAGCGCCCGCTGTTCGCCCGCGTTCCCCGCGATTACGTACTTTGAAGGAGATGTTCAATGCAAAGCCGCCTGCGGCCCCAAACCAAACTGATCGCCGAGATCAATATGGTGCCCTTCACCGACGTGGTGTTGGTGCTCCTGGTCATCTTCATGGTCACGACCCCTTTCCTTTTCCAGGGAAATTTCCAGGTGAAGCTGCCCAAGGTGGCCGCGCCCACGCCGAACCTGCCGGAAACGGTCACCCTCACCGTGACCGAGGGGGACAAGATCTACGTCAATGACGTGCAAACCACCGCCGACAACCTGACGGCCTACCTCCGGACCGTCTTGGCGAAAAATCCGTCAGCGCTCGTCATGATCAACGCCGATAAGAATGTTTCCCACGGGACCGTGGCCGGGGTCATGTCGAAGGCCTACCTGGCGGGGGTCACCAAGCTGGGGATCGCCGTGGAAATCGGCGGAAACGACAACAAATAATAACCACAGAGACTCAGGGAACTCAGGGAGGGAAAAATGCTTATGTCTTTCTCTGAGTACTCTGAGTCCCTGAGGTTCAAGAGGTTTTGATGGACCGTGAATTCCAAAAATCCTTAGCCTATTCCACCCTTCTCCACGGCCTCTTATTGCTCCTGCTTTTCGTGCTTTACCATTCCTTCCTGGTCGTGCGGACCCCCTTGTTGATGGAACTGACCATGATCGGCCAAATGTCCCAGGGCCAGGGACTTGGCTCTCCCGCGGCCCATCCCGGCGAGAACCCCGTTCAGTTGCCCCATGCCGAAACCAACGGCGAGTTTTCCACTCCCCGCCAGGAAACGGCGAACCCGCCCATTCCTCCCGCCCAAAACCCGGAGGTGGCCATCAAAAAACCGCTCAAGCCCCTGGTCCACTCCGGCGCCGCTTCCTCGGAAGCCTACCTGGAGAGCCTCCACCATTCCGCGCCCATCGGTTTGGAAATGAAGAAGGACGCCCCCTCCAAAATCAAAACGACCGCCGGCCTGGGGCATATCGGGGTGGCGGGAACGCCCAACGGAAGCCCCAATATCGAGGGGGAACTGGCGGCCCGCACCATCAAGCGGCAGGTGAACCCCATCTATCCGGAGTGGGCCAAG
Source organism: bacterium (assembly GCA_035524855.1). GTDB lineage: Bacteria > Oederibacteriota > Muellerivitia > Muellerivitales > Muellerivitaceae > DATKOC01. Next base: position 1,241 of record DATKOC010000135.1, on the reverse strand, counting down.
AAGCAGGGAATTGAGGCGACCGTCCACTTCCGCCTCACCGTCCTTCCCAACGGGCTCCTGAGGGAATCGGACCTCCAGATCGACCAGACTTCGGGTTACCGGGAATTGGATCGGGTTGTCTACGACGCCCTGATCCAATGGGAATTCGAGCCCCTGCCGCCCGAGGTGCCCCAAACCGACCAGTCGGGCATCATCACTTTCTCCTTCAGCCTGAAAAACTCCCCCTGATGGCCTTGGCCCCCTGCGTCGTCGCGTTCGTCCTGGCGGCCACCGCTTTTTACTGTTCCGCGCCCGGGGTGGTGGGGGGCGATTCGCCCGAGTTGACCGCCGCGGCGTTCCATTTGGGCTCGGCCCACGCGCCCGGTTACCCCCTTTTCGTCTTGTTGGGCCACCTATTCCAATTTCTTCCCGTGGGAACACCCGCCTTTCGAATGACCCTTTTTTCCATCGTGGTCCAACTGCTGGCGTTTTATTTGTTGGTCCAAACCCTGGAGGATTTGAGCGATTCGTCTAAATCAAAAGGCGCGGCCTTGGTTGTCGGCACCTGGGTGTTCGCCGGCCCCCTGGTCTTTCACCAAATGGTGAGTCCCGAAGTCTTTGCCCTTCATTTATTGACCGTGTCTCTCCTGCTCATGGTTCTTTTGAAGCCCAACCTCCCCCATCTTTACTTGGGCGCTTTCGGCGCCGGGCTTGGGCTGGCGCACCATCACTTGGCGCTCCTGCTTTTACCCGCCCTCGCCTGGTCTTTCAGGGGTTACTTGAAACGCCCCAAAACCATGGGAATGGCGGCCGCTTTATTCGTTTTGGGGTTTTCCCCTTACCTGCTGTTGCCCATCCGGGCCGTCCAGTCGCCCCTGGTCAACTGGGGGAACCCCTCCACCTTCAGCCAGTTCCTCTACCACCTCACCCGGACCCAATATGGCGGTGATCTCAACGCGGGGTCGGTTTTGAATGGCGGTTTGGATCTATGGCTGTACTTGAAAAGCGCGTTTTTGGAAAACTTTGGGCTGGGAATGTTGTTGATATTGGCCGGATTCCTGAAAAAGCGGGGAGACTTGAGATCGGGTTACTACGTGGGGCTTCTTTTTCTCCTGGGTGTCCTTCCGTTCCTCCTGAGGACCCCCAACGATTCCCAAAGCAATTACCTGGCCAGGGCCTTTTTACCGCCGGCCCTGCTGTGGCTCTCCCCGCTGATGCTGAAGGGAACCGAATGGATTTTTGCCCTGGCCCGAAAAGGGGCG
>DATKOC010000134.1:0-3271 GCA_035524855.1 bacterium | reverse complement strand
TCAAACAAATAAATCTTCGCGAATGGGAAACGCCGGATGACTTGTATGAAAAACTGAAAGTTTGGATTGAGGCTTCCGTGGGAAAGTTTAAAGGTTAATGTGCAAATGATTTTGGGGGGATAAACGCACAATAATTTTTTAGGGAAGAAACCTGGTTAATCCCACACTTGATTAATGTGACATCCGCATATACTGGTTTTCTTAAAGGAGAGAGTATGAAGGTAAAATCGACATTTTTAATGGTGCCCCTCATGGCGGTGATGATCTTGGCCCAGGCGGGATACTCATGGGCGGATGACGATAATGCCGAACCGCCAAAGCCCATCGCTCCGATCCAAAAAGACAATATGGTGCCTTGTTTCGTGCCCGGCGGGACCGCGGCGCCGGAGGATTATCTCAAGCATCAACTTAAGGGATTCGGGGCCATCAACGCCCTTTTCCATGAGGAGTTGGTGAAGGGAAGCGACGCCGGAAAGTTTCTGATGGGTGGCATCTTCGACATGAAGCTGGAATGCGAGTTCCAGGAACCCGCTCTCCAGGCAGCCGAGAGAGCCAAGCAGAAGGAAACGGCCACCAATAAGGACAACACCTGGAAACTGCCCCAGGGCGCCCAAGCCTGGGCTGATATCAAACCCCAGTATGTGTTTTACCTCAAGGCCCAAAGCTTCGACGAGCATTGCGACAACGCGACTGGCCTGCAATTCCATGTCCGTTACACCAAGGCGGGCAAGGAAACGTCCGTGGATCCCATGGCGGTTTGTTGGAAGCGGGGAAAGGCTGACGGAACCAACATTGGTGGCGGTGGAACGAATACCGCCATTGGTGGTGGCTTTTCCATCGGGTTCCATCCCAGCTCGACCCTCTATAAGAACGAACTGGTGCTTTATTCCGGTGTGCCCCTGAGCGAGAAAGTCAGCAAGATCACGGTGGAAGCCATGAACTGCTTCGGGCAATCCATGTTATTTGCCTATCACTTGCGTTACGGGCAAGTTCCCAAGTACGTGGAGAGCCGGGACAGTTTCTCGGGGAAGTACGAAAGCAAGCTGGTGTGGCCGGAATAATGCTGGGTCAAGATCCGGGTCCATTCGATGGACCCGGGAATAGGTTCTACTTTGCCGTGAGTTGTGAGTGGAAAGTCCCCTCCAGGCTCAAACCCCGCTTCAAATCCTCGTCGTTGTTGAAAATCGGCCGGTTCAGGATAGCCGCTTGTTCGGCAGTCATTTTGGCACCCATCCAATCCTCGGCGCAGGCCGCCATCCAGCTCGAAACCAAGTGCAATCCGGTGGGTTTAAAGGATTTCTGATAGGTCTTCTCCGGGTTCCCGCCCCAGAACTTCAAGCTGACCTTGTAACCGCCCTTCGTCTTCACGATCTGGCCCTCCCCCCGGTAGGGAGTGTCGAAATGCCCGGACAATTCCTCACGGTAGTTTTTTGAGGCTGTTTTGGGATTTGAGTCAAAAAGATTCAGGCCATTAAAAAGGGACCAGGCATCGGGCAGGCGGAGCGGGGAACCTGGAAGGGTGGCGGCCTTCCGCATGGCCAGGTAACTCAGGTAACTGCCTATGGCGGAAAGTTTATTGGTCTTGTCCAGCAATGGGAAAATCAGGGGGCAGCGGGGCGCGGCGGCCTCCGCCTTGGCCTTGAGGGCCGCAGCCTGGACATCGGCCTGTTTGGCGCGCTGTTGCTGTTCCAATTGGGCCTGTTTCTCTTTTTCGGCCGACTGCCAAGCCTGGTAAAAATAAACCGAAACCCCCAGGAGGATCACCGCCAGCCAGAGGGCCGGTTGTTTGAGGAGGGAAGTAAGCGGGGTTTTCGGACCCGGGGCGGATTTACCCATGGCGGGGGTTCCCGCCGGCAAGGGAGCGGCCTTCAGGTCCCGGTGGGTGATGCGGGCCACCCGCATGGTCTTTTGGATGCCCTTGAGGTTGGCGGTGGTGTGGGTGACGTTGAAATCCTTCAGCAAGTCGGTCACGCCCACGGAATCGAAAACTTCCCGGGTAATGTAGATCTCCTCCGCGTCCGCCAGGCCCTGCACCCGGGCCGCGATATTGACGGTCTGGCCGAAATAATCCAGCCGTTCGTTCAGGGTCACCGCGATGGAAGCACCCCGGTGGATGCCCACCTTCAGGATGATTTCCTTGCCGCCGTGCTCCTGGTTGAACTTCTCGATCTCCTCCAGCATTTCCAGGGAGGCCTTGACGGCGTCGGCGGGCTTCTCGAAGGAAGCCATCACCGCGTCGCCGATGGTTTTCACGATGGCGCCGTTGTTTTCCTGGATGGCCTTGCCCAGGCGGTCGAAGTGCTGTTGCACCAGCGAAAAGGCCTTCAGGTCGCCGATGCGCTCGTACATGGCGGTGGAGCCCTTGAGGTCGGTGAAAAGAAGGGTCAAGTCCCGTACGCCGATGCCCCCTCCGCCTTCGACGGTTTCGGAGCGGAAAAGATTCCGGAAGGTTTGGGAGGTCAGGAGGCGGTTGCCGGTCAGGTAAGGCTCGAATTCGAGCACCGTGGTTTGGTAGCCGGCGGGCATCTGGAGGATGAGGACGGAGCCCCGGCTGGACATGGCGTTCTCGATCTCAAAGACGGCCTTGCCGGGGCGCAATTCGCGCTCGGGATGCTCAAATTTGCCGTCACGCAGGGTGAAATGGACCCGCTGGACATCATCCAGGACAGGGCCCGGTTTTACCGGCACCAGGAACCCCGTATTGTTGACCAGGTCATGGCCGATGAAGGTCTCGTCCTTGCATTCCACGGGGAAAGTCTTGGCCTCGCCTGGTTCCAGGTAGGACAAACCCCGGGCGATCTTGGATCCGGCTTCGAGGAAGGTCGGCCCATTGGGAAAGCGGGCGGTTTGATTGAAGTGGTACTTGAAGTAGAAGTCCTCCACCGACAATTGATCCGGATGGTGGTACTTGATCTCCCGCGCCGAGGGGTTCACCGTGAAGCTGATCTGGATATAGTCGTCCAGGTGTACCTCACTGCCATACCGACAGAGGTTGCAGTAATAGTTGGGATGGACACTGCTGAGGGCCCCGAAACTCTCGACGGTATCGCCGCAATTGGGGCAAAGCACCTGCCATTCCATCTTAAAAAGGCCAAGTTTGGTGCCGTACAGGAAAAGGTCGATGGATTCCTGCTCGTCCACGCCTTTTTCCTTGGCGAACTGCAGGGGATTGATGCGGAACAATTGGAAATCGTCCCCGGTCAGGAGCAGGGCCTCCAGCTTGGAGATGACCCTGGGACTCCAGGCGCGGGCCTTTTCCAGGGCGGCTAGT
>DATKOC010000133.1:0-21950 GCA_035524855.1 bacterium | reverse complement strand
GTAACCACAACGAGTACGGCGACTTCACCAAACATGAGCATTCCGTATTTTGGATCGGCCCCGCAGTCCATTATGGGGGCCAGGATTTTTGGGTCACTCTGGGTGTCTTGGGGCAGGTATATGGTGATCCCAACGGGGTGGACGAGAACGGAACCTTTATCGGAACAGGGCTTTTCCTGCGCTCCCACGAGCAATGGGAGGTCACGGCTAAGGTCGGGGTTCCCTTTTAGGAAACGGACATGAAAAACAGGGATTGGAACATCCTAGTGGCGGGCTTGGCGGTCACGGCACCGGTGGCCGTGGTAGCCCATGCCGAGATCTATCTATCCGAGGACCAGGCCGCCAAGGCCCTCTTCCCGGGGGTGAAACTGAAAGCCGACTGGGCACAACTGACCCCTGACGAGGTCAAAACCGTCGAGAAAGCCTCGGGCGAGAGCGTCCGCCATCCCAAGGTCCGTGTCCTTTGGGGCCCCAAGGACCAAGCCCTCTTCATCGATGAGGTCTTGGGCAAACACGAGTTCATCACCTACGCCGTGGCCCTGCAGGGTGGCAAGGTGAAGGGCCTGGAGATCATGGAATACCGGGAGACCTTCGGACAGCAGGTCCGCGGGAAGGAATGGCGGGACCAATTCACCGGCAAGGACAAGGACGCCCCCTTGCGCGTGGGTAAGGACATCAAGAATATCAGCGGCGCAACCCTATCCTCGGTCCATGTGACCAACGGGGTAAGAAGGGTGGTGGAAACCTATGAAGTCCTCAAGCTCCGTCAGCGTTAAAAGATGCCGCCCCATGCTGGGGACCTACGTCATCGTCACCGTTAAGGGTACTAACGAGCGATGGGCCGGCTTGGCCGCCGAGCGGGCCTTCCAGGCCGTGGAAAAGGTGCAGCAGCTTATGAGCGCCCATGAACCCCACAGCGACTTAGGCCGCATCACTCGTTCAGGGGCCTATGAGCCCCTGGAGGTCCATCTCTGGACCCATCAGGTCCTTGGACTGGCCCAGAAGGTTTCCCTCCTTTCCCAGGGGACCTTTGACGTCATGGTCGGGGGACGCCTTGAACAAAGCGGCTTCCTTCCCAGGTTCAAGGAACCTACCAGGAGTTCCGATTCCACCTACGCCGACTTGGACCTGCTTCCTGGTTCCCGTGTCATGCTCCGTCGCCCCTGCCGCCTGGATCTGGGTGGCATCGCAAAGGGCTTCGCCGTGGACAAGGCTGTGGAGGCGGCATTACAGGGCCCGGGCGTCCAGGCAGTGACCGTCAACGCTGGGGGCGATATCCGGATACAAGCCGACCGTCCCCAGGAACTTTGGCTGCGGGACCCTTTCCGTCCAGAGTTCTTCTGGCAGGGGGGCCTTGTCACTTCCGGCTCCTTCGCTTCTTCCGGCGGGGTAAACGCCTTGAGGGATTCCAAGCACGGCTTGGCCGCTCCCCTGCTCTGCCCCGGCCAAAAACGGCCGCCCCGGCGAACACCTGGCGTTCTCGTGGCGGCTACCACTTGCGCGGTAGCCGATGCCCTGACCAAGGTAGTGGGCTTGGCGCAACCTCATCTAGCCAGGAGAGTGGTCGGGGAATTCGGGGCGAAAGCCTGGGTAGCTCGCCCCGGGGAGGCCTACCGGGAACTTACCCCCTCCCACCATAGGAAAGTCGGAGAGGACGCGAGGTGACCGAAGCCATCCTCTCTCCCAAACTCCGTCAACTCCTGCGGGAAAAAATCCGCCTGTCCCCAGGACACTGCCAAACCCTTTACGCCGTAACCGGACTGGTATGGCTCTCGGGCGCCCTTTGGCTCCTAGTGGAAAAACTGTCGGGGCAGGGCGAATCATCCTGGAGCCCCCTGTTGTTGAAAATTCATGGGGCCGCGGCGATAGGGTTCTCCATCCTGCTGGGAACCATGCTAGTCCATATTCGGCGGGGCTTAGCCTTGAAACGGAACCTACGGTCAGGTCTTTTTTTGATCGGCGTGAACTTGTTTCTCGTGGCCACAGGATGGCTTCTCTATTACGCGGGGGGAGATAATCTCAGGAATGTGGCCAGCCTCGCCCATTGGGGAATCGGCCTGGGTCTGCCCATCTTTTTAGTGGTTCATATTTGGCTCGGCCGCGAATCTGCACGGAAAAAACCTTAAATGGGGGGTTAGTTCGTGTTCGGCAGGTTAAGCCCTGTTTGCTCGGCTTTTTTGCCATCACGTCCTACCGGGAAAGTATAGTTCACGGGAAAAAGTTTCTTCTGATCGTCGGATTCCCCCGGGGCCTCCTCAAGCACTTTGATGGTTTGGAGCCGCCCGTCCGACTGGCCGTTGATGCGGGCCCCCGAGTCCAGGACGTTCATGAGATAGGTATAAATCTCCTGGGTCACCACCTCGCCGGGACATAACACCGGGATACCGGGGGGATAAGGACAAATGATTTCCGCGCAGACTTTCCCCACCGACCTCTTGAAAGGAATCTTCCGGGTTAATTTGGTAAGCGCCTCGCGGGGATTCACTTCCTTGCGGGGAACGAAGGTGGGGAACACCACCCGCTTGCGCTTCTTGTAGTTCATGAACATGTCCTTGTAATCCACCACGATCTTCTTAAGGGCCCCGACGAAACGCTTGAGATCCTTCGGGGTGTTCCCGAGGGAGACGAACAGAAGAACATTCTGGAAATCGGCCATTTCGGTCTGGATACCGTACTCCGAATTGAGGATTTTGGCCATGTCGTACCCCGTGCAAGGCAGGCCCTTGGTGGAGACGGTGATCTTAGTCACGTCCAGATCCAGGGAGGGAATCTTCTTCACCTGCTCACGAGTCAGGCAGGAAAGCCCCGGGATTTGGTTGATCTCCGCACGGGCCTTCTCACAGAGCGCGATCACCTCTCCCAGCAACCTCTCCCCTTCCCGAACCATTTGATGGCGGGAAATGTCCAACGAACCCAGGATGACATAGGAGGGACTGGTGGTCTGGAGCATCTGCAGGGTGGTCTTGAGCCTCAGGATGTCCACGCGTACACCCTTTACGTGTAGCATGGATCCCTGGCTCAAGGCGGCCAAGTGCTTGTGGGTGGACTGCACGCACATGTCGGCGCCGGCGTCGATGGCCGACTTGGGGAAGGAAGGATGGAAATGCAGGTGGGCCCCGTGGGCCTCATCCACCAGGAGGATTTTGTCGTGCTTGTGGACGACCTCAGCGATGGCCTCCAGGTCGGCGGTCAACCCGAAGTAGGTGGGGTTGGTGACCAGCACCGCCTTGGCGTCCGGATTCTGGCGGCAGGCTTCCTCCACCTGTTCGGGTGTGAGGTTGAGGATCAGGTCGGAAACCTCGTCGATCTTGGGCATGATATAGACCGGCTCGGCCCCGGCCAGGATGACCGCGGAGATGACGGACTTGTGGGCGTTGCGGGGAATAATGATCTTATCGCCGGGGTCGCATACCGAAAGGATCATGGCTTGGTTGCCGCCGGTGGTCCCGTTGACGAGGAAGAAAGAATAGTCCGCCCCATAGGCCTTGGCGGCGAGGATCTGCGCTTCCTTGATGACCGTGCTGGGCTCGTGGAGGGAGTCGATCTCGCTCATCACCGAAAGATCGAGCTGGAAAACCTTCTCTCCGACGAATTGACGGAAGACCTTGGGGATGCCCTTGCCGTGCTTGTGGCCGGGCGTATGGAATGATATTTTATTGTCGTTGGCGTAGCCAACGATGGCGTCAAAGAGGGGGGTTTTTTCCTGCCCGTCGTGGATGGACATTTACTTTGAGTTCTTCTCCTCGCCCATGAACCGGTAAGTCAACGGCTTGTTGTCCCGGATGATTTCTTTTTTCGTCATGAACCCGTCTCGGATGTATTTAGGGACGTAAAAGATACCCTCGTGGGTTTCCCCATCGTAGTATTTTAGGTGCCCCACTTTGCGTTCCTTGAGGATGCGGTCTACCTGGTTGCGGTTAAGTGCCTTGGGGTCCGCCGTTTTGGAGGCCATGGTGAAGCTCCAGGGAATGTCGAAGGAAGGCACGTTGGCGGGCCAAGAATAAACCATGGGAAAAACCCTCTTGAGGGTGTTGTGGACGGCGGCCAAGCAGCGCAGTTCCTTTTCCGCCGAACAACCCGACTGCAGGGAAACCATCCCATTTTCCGAAAGCTTCCCCGCCACCATCCGGTAGAACTCCTCGGTATAAAGCAGGTAGGCCGGCCCCTCCTCGACGGGCTCGGGGATATCAATGATGATGACGTCGAATTTTTCCTTGCTCTTCTCCAGGAACTTCCGGCCGTCCTGGAACAAAAGGGTGGTTCGCTTGTCTTTGAAGGCCCCCCGGTGCCACTCGGGCATATATTTGTCACACAATTCCACGACCCGCTTGTCGATATCGATCATCCATGCCTTTTGGACCGTTTTGTGGCGGAGCACCTCATAGAGGGTTGCCCCTTCCCCGCCCCCGATAATGACGACCTTTTTGGGATTGGGACAAGTCACCATGGCGGGATGTACCAGGTTCTCGTGGTAAATGAACTCGTCCACCTGGGCGGATTGCATGTGCCCATCCAGGATGAGGCATTTCCCGTAATGGTTGGATTGAATGACTTCGACCTTCTGGAAACGGGTCTGCTCGGAGGCGTAAATCTTGGAAATTCCCCTCATATGAGCCTCGTCCGGGGCGTAAAACTCGATATGCCAATGCGGACTGATCGTATCGCTCATGTTTTGGGGCGGCTCCGTTTTGTTTTTTGGGGGTGGAAAGGGGCGTGGCGTCCAGCTTTGGGGACACGGAAACGTTTTTGCTATGAATTTTCTCAAGTATAAATGCAACCGTTATACTGTCAAGGAAAAAAGCGGTTTTTGCCGCTCCGAAAAAAATTTCCTCCGATTTTTTTCTCCTCGAATTTTTTTAAGCAAAGGAATTTTTTTGAGTTTTCAAAACCGGGTCCGAAAAATTTGTGGGCTTTCCTTCACGCTCGCCGTTTTTTTCACGCCACTGTTATTCTTCACCGGCAGCCGCGATCAATTCGAGTTGCCCAAGCTGGTGTTTCTGGCGCTCCTAGCAGTCCCTTGGATCATCCGGGACTGGTCGGACAACAAAACCCCGGCTTGGACACCCCTTTCCTGGGCCCTTTTCCTCCTGGCGACGGCCCAATCCCTCGCGTCCCTTCCTTCGACCAGCCTCAGCTGGACCACCAGTCTCCTGGGGGATTACGAGAATTTCTCGGGCCTAACCACGCTTTTCCTTTATTTAACCTGGTTTTCCACCCTCCACCGGGGCTTAAGCGAGTGCCTCATCGAGAAAGGGCTCTACTTTAATTCCCTGGCGGCCCTTTTTTCCTCTCTCTATGCCATCGGTCAGCATTTCGGGTTTGATTTCATCCAATGGAACCCTGAATCCATCAACGCCACGAGGGAATTCGCTTCCCTCGGCAACCCCAACTTCCTTTCGGCCTACCTAGCCATGTCCCTGCCGCTTTATCTTTACCTCGCGGCGAAACCCAATGCCCGGGCCGAAGCGGCCCCACGCCCGGGCTTCCTAGCCTCTTTCATGGGCGCCGTGGGAGTGGCCCTTTTGCTCCTCACCACCCCCAAGGGCATGGCTCATCTCCAGCTATCCCCTCTCGGCGGGTGGGAGTATGTCCCGCGGGGGCTGGGACTCCTGTTCCTATCTGCGGGACTTCTCCGGTTCATCCTCTTTCCCAATGGACCCACGGCTTTGGTGGGTTTCAGCGTTCTCTTGTTCGGCCTTTTAACCACCGGAAGCCGGGGCGGATTCTTGGGCGCCCTAGCCGGGGGCTTGGTTTGGGTCTTCCTCGCCCTGCGCCGGAAAGAATGGAGCGAGCCTTTCCGTCAAAAATTCTCGGCGATTCCCAAAGTCATTCTGCTTCCTTCCTTTGTGTTGCTGGGTTTTCTCGCAGCGCTTTTGGGCCATTCTTTCCTGGAGCGCCTCTGGGACTCGCTGATTCACGCCGGGCGCAGTTTGGCAGTCTCCCGCCTGCATATCTGGAAGCCGGGCCTGGAAATCGTCAAGGCTCATCCCCTCCTGGGGATCGGGCTGGACAATTTCAAGATCGCCTTTCCCTATTACAGCGGGGTGGAGTTCAACCAGATCGACGGCATGTTCGTCAGTTCGCGCATGGCCCACAACGAGCTGCTTCAAATGGCCTCCACGACCGGGCTCTTGGGATTTGCGGCCTATGTGGGGGTAATCGTGGCCTTCGGGCTCCTTTGGTGGAGGACTTACCGATCCGCCACCCCCCCGACACGCTGGATCCTCATTCCCGTCCTCGCCTCGGCCGTGGCTTTCCACGTTCAAAATCTTTTCAGTTTCGGGGTCGCGGCCATCAACCTACTCTGGTTTTTCGACTTGGCCATCGTCCAATATTTCTACCTAAAAAGCGTGGTCCCACCTCCTTACGACCTCCCTTCCCTCCGAATCTTTTCCCTCCTGCGAAAAACTTCCGTCGGTTTCATGGGAGTCATCCTGTTTCTCTTCCCAGTCACCCGTCTCGGCGCGGATATCGCCTATAACCGGGGAATCTCGGTCTCGGATTATTTAAAGAAATATATGGGACAAAAAGCCCCCTCCGAACTCCTGGCTTACTCGGATTACGAAATCGGCCAAATCACCAAAGCCGCCGCCTTGTGCCCCCTGGAGGTGAAATATGACCTTTACCTGGGGCTCGCCTACGAACAAAGGGCGCAAATGGACCCGGCCCAAACGCGGGAGTTTTGCTTGAAGGCGGCCCAATGCTATGAGAAAGCCGTGAGAATGAGCCCGGCGAACGCCTACTACTACAATGACCTGGGAAGGGTTTACGCGACCTTAAGCGGATTCGACACCCAATATCTCGAAAAAGCCGAGCGATCTTACGGCAAGGCGGTTCAGTGGGCGCCGGCGAGTCCCTATTTCATCATCAATTGGGCGATGGCCCTTCGGAAGATCGGGAAGAATCCGGAAGCGGAACAACAAATGGAAAGATCGTTCAATATCGATCCGGCTTTCGCGGCCAAAGTTCTCTCTCAAATGGCTTTCGAGGAATATCAAAAAGGGGATAAAACCGCTGCCTTTGGCCATCTAGCCGAGGCGATTCAAGGCAACCCCTCTTCGGCGGAGAGTTATTACGCGCGCGGCATTCTTTACTTATCGGAGAAAAACAAGAAAAAGGCCCTGGCCGATTTTGAGGAAGTGAAAAAGCTGAACCCCACCCCGGAGAAGAACCCCTCGATCCAGTCGCTCGACCAGCTCATCGCCCAGGCGAAAAACTAGTTCGCATGCAACGGTCAATGACTTGGTTTGTCTTACCTGTCAACCGCCGACTGTGAGCTGTAAATTGGTTTTACAACTCAATCTCCACGCTGTCATCCCCCAACAGGGCGTGCATCTCCCGGAAGAACCCCTTGGATGGCATTACCATCAGCTCGGGCCCCGCTTCCAGGATCATCAGCCCGTGATGGGTGGTTTGCATGTGGAACAGCACTTTCGCCTTGCCCGAGTGCCGCTGGCAGACGGCCTTCACCTTTCCTAGGATTTGGTCGTCCATCCCCACCACGTTCAGGCTTAGACGAACCCCCTTGGCCCACTTGACCGCCATCTCGTTCATGTCGATGGCTTCGTTCACGATGATTTGGGGCCGATCCCCGCTCTTATCCACCCTTCCCCGGATGGCCACCAGCTTGTCCTTGGCAAGGAGGTGATGGAATTTTCGGTAGATTTCCGGCCAGGCGATGGCCTCCGCGTGGGAATGTAGGTCCTCCAGCGAGAACCGGGCATAAAGCTCTTTCGTCTTCTTGACCATGCTGGTGCTCAAGGAGCGGATAAGGCCGGCGGCGCGGATTTCCCGGCCGTCCGGGATATCCTCCAGCTCATGCAGGGGCGTCACGTAATGCTCCAATTCCCACTCATGGGCGCTTAAGGGATGGCCGGAAAGGTAGAACCCCAGCACTTCCTTTTCCGCCATCAGGGCCTCGGCGGGAGAGAATTCAGGCACCTCGGGAAGCGCCTCGGCTTTATCGGCGGGAATCATCTCAAACATGGAAGTTTGCCCCTTTTGGGAATCCGCCTGGGTCATTTGGGCCTGCCGGAAAGCCCTCTCTACCGAGGCCTTCAGGGTCGCGCGGGAGGGTCCCAATGAATCGAAGGCTCCCGCCAGGATGAGGCATTCCACCATCTTGGGGGTAAAGGCCCGCAGGTCTACCCGGCGGCAGAAGTCAAAGAGGGACTCATAGGGCTTCCCGTCCTTGCGGCCTGACAGGATGGCGGCTACGGCCGGGGTACCCACGTTCTTAATGGCTGAGAGGGAAAAGCGGATCTGCCGCTCATGGTCGGTGGTGAAGGTGTCGGAACTTGCGTTCACGTCCGGCGGCAAAATTTTGATGCCCATCTTCTTGCACTCGAAGATGTATTGGGAGATCTTGTCCAGGTTCCCCGATTCGCTGGTTAGCACCGAGGCCATGAATTCCGGCGCGAAATGGGCCTTCAGGTAGGCCGTCTGGTAGGACACCAGGGCGTAGGCCGCGCTGTGGGATTTGTTGAATCCGTAGCCCGCGAACTTGGCCATCTGATCGAAAATGGCCTCGGCGGTCTCGGCATCTATGCCCCTTTCCTTGGCCCCGGAAAGGAACTTCCCCCGCATCTGCTCCATCTTTTCGGGGTTCTTGCTCCCCATGGCCCGCCGCAGGAGGTCGGCCTGGCCCAGGGTGAAGCCCGCCAAGTCCTTGGCGATGCGCATGACCTGCTCCTGGTAAAGGATGACGCCGTAGGTGGCCTTGAGGATGGGCTCCAGCTTGGGGTGGGGATATTCCACCTTCACCTGCCCCTTCTTGCGGCGGATGAAGTCATCCACCATGTCGCTCCCCAGCGGCCCCGGGCGATATAGCGCCAGGAGGGCGCACAGGTCCTCGAGGCTTTCAGGCTCGAGTTTGCGGATATAATCCCGCATGCCGCGGGACTCCAGCTGGAAGAGGCCCATAGTCTTGGCCTCCTTCAGGAGCTTGTAGGTCGTCCGGTCATCGAGGGGGATAACCGCGAGGTCCAATGTCATGTTTCGATGGGTTTTGAGCATATGCAAGGTATCGTCAATGACGGTGAGCGTCCTCAACCCCAGGATATCGAGCTTCAAAAGCCCCACATCCTTCAGGGCGTTCATGTCGTACTGGGTCAGCGTTTCGCCCCCGGCGCCCTGGCAGAGGGGAACCTGTTCCAACAGGTCCTCGTTGCCGATCAGGATGCCGGCGGCGTGGGTGGAAACATGGCGGACCAAGCCCTCGAGGGCTCGGGACACGTCCCAAAGCTTGCGGTGGGGGCCCTCCTCATGGGCGATGGCCCTCAACTCGGGAACCCGCTCCAGGGAGTCTTCCAGGGTGACCTTGGGCCCCCAGGGGATCATTTTGGCGATGCGGTCGATCTCCGGGAGCGGCACTTCCAGCACCCGCCCCACGTCCCGGAGCACCGCCTTGGCGGCCATGGTGCCGAAAGTCACGATGGACGCCACCCGTTGGGGCCCGTATTTTTGGGCGATGTATTCCAGCACCTCGTGCCGCCGCCGGTCGCAGACGTCCACGTCGATGTCGGGGGCGCTAATGCGCTCAGGATTGATAAATCTTTCAAAGAGTAGGTCATAGCGGATGGGGTCCACCTCGGTAATCCCAGTAAGGTAAGAAACCATGCTTCCCGCCGCCGAACCCCTTCCCGGCCCCACCGGGATACCCTTTTTGCGGGCCTGGCTGATGATGTCCCAGACGATGAGGAAGTAGCCGCTAAAGCCGGTCTTCTTGATGATCGAGAGTTCCTCCTCCATCCGGCCACGCACTTCTGGATCGAAAGCCTTGTTACCATAGAACTTTTCAAGGTTATCCTGGCAAAGTTTGGCCAGGTAGCCGTCCTCATTAAGGTGTTTGTCCGGCACCGGGAAGGACGGCATCAGGGTCTTGCCGAACTCCAAGTTCAGGTGGCAACGCTCGGCGATGGTGAGGGTGCGCTGGAGGGCCTCAGGCATCTCAGCGAAGAGGTTGGCCATTTCCTCAGGCGATTTCAGGTAGTACTGGTCGGAGCCGTAGGAAAAATGCTGGGGGTTGGACAAAACCTCGCCCCGGCCCAGGCAACGCAGGACCTCGTGGTAGGGGGCCTCCTCTTGCCGGAGATAGTGGACATCGTTGGTGGCCACGAGGGGAATTGAGGCCGTTTTGGATAATTCCACCAGTTGTTTCCTGGCCTTGGAATCCTGTTCCCTTCCATGGTCCTGGACCTCGAGAAAAAAATGGTCCTTCCCGAAAAGTTCCTGGTATTCCCCCGCCGTTTTTAGGGCCAAGGGAGCCTCTTCCCTGCCGAGATACTGGCCCACCGCCCCTTCCGGTCCCCCGGAAAGGGCGATTAAGCCCTGGGTATGTTTGGCCAACGTGCCCCTCTCAACCCGGGGTGTCGGATGCGGACCCAAGAGGTAACCCATGGAGGACAGCTTCATGAGGTTATGGTAACCCTCTTCGTTTTCAGCCAAGAGCACGAGTGGATAGGCGGGTTCAGGCCTTCCGGAGGGGTGGGAACGGCCTGAAGTAACGCTGATCTCACAACCCAAGATGGGCTTCAAGCCATGGGAAAGGGCACTTTGATAGAAAGCGATGGCCCCGAACAGGTTGCCGCTGTCGGTCAGGGCCGCCCCCGGCATGCGCAATTCTTTGATCTTGGCCATGAGGGATTCGAACCGGACGGTGCTTTCCAGGATAGAGAACTGGCTGTGAAGGTGGAGATGGATGAATTCGGGACGTGACATGCCCGAATTATATACGGAACCCGATACCCGGTCGAAACCAACTTCGGCAAAAGCTTCGACAATCCTGGTTAAATCGCCGGAAAATAAAAACGGATGGGCGGAACGTCACCCATCCGTGGAGAGAAGTTGTAGTTGGTGTTGAGGATTATTTGCTGGGGCTGGTTGCGCCGGAGGTAGTCCCTCCCTTGGCCCCCTTCTTGTGCCAATGGTGTCCATTGCACTTCTTACCTTTGCAGGCGGGATTATTCCCGTCCGCCAAGGCCAAGCCGGCCACCGCCGCGGTAAAAATCGCCGCCAAACCTACAACTAATAGCTTTTTCATGGTCCCATTCTCCTTTTCAACTCAGATCATCCGAAATGGACAGGGTTTAGACGCACGAATCCCGAAAAAGGGTCGAACAGGGAAAAACTAGATTATTTCACAGCTGTGGCGGTTGGCTGGGACGTTGGCTTATCAGGAAGAACCTGCACCGCCTCGGAAGGCATGAGAAGGGACCCGTTGAACAAAACCGAGTTGGGCAATATCGCCTTTAAGAACAGGCCGGTCAGGCCCCCGGCACGGAAATGCAAATAGGCCCTGTCATCGTACTTATTGATTAAAAGGTTCCCTGCAGCAGTTTTAAAGAATGAGGCGCTTATTTCCTTGGGTTTCTTTTCAGCAATCCAAACACCCTGAAACTTTGAATGCTCAAATTTGACATTTTTATAGGAACCACTCAAATCCTTCATGGCGCATTCCAATAGCTCCCGGGTATCAGCCTGGATCGCTTCCTTCAAGTGGAGGCCTTCTTGGGCTGTCCAGCCATCTTTACCTTCCAGGGGCCTTGCACCCGATAAACCGGCGAAACAATAGCCCTCCCACTTTTTCTTATTCCAATAAAGGTCCCAGTATTCGACGTTCCAGCAGGTCCAAGCAGTCACTTGGCCATCATCCAGGAATTGGAGGAGGACCCAGGGAGTGATGAAAAGCGAGTCCCCCTCTGACTTACCCGAGATGGTAAATCCATCCTTCGTCTCCTGGCCATCAAACGCCTTCACTAAAACCTCGCGGGAAATGGAGTTCACATCCAGCGTGAGGGCTTGGTCGATCTCTTGGGCATTGACCGATTTGACCTTGGCAGAAAGCATGACATTGGTCTTCGGGACTTGGTGGAAGTTCAGATTTGAGTCGAAAAAAGCGTCTAATTTCTTGTCCGTAAAACCCAATTGGATAATATCCCGTGCCTGGGAGGTCAGGGGCATGAGTAATAAAAAAGACAGGGTCAGGGCGGAAGCTCTCGAAATGGAGGACATTTTTTTCATTTTAATAAGTTTCCAAAATAATACGCCGAGCCGTCTTGGTTTTATTCCCACTCAATCGTTCCGGGAGGTTTGCTTGTTATGTCAAACACCACCCGATTGATCCCCCGCACCTCGTTGATGATTCGGTTGGACATGCGGCCCAACAGGTCGTAGGGCAGCTTCACCCAGTCGGCCGTCATGCCGTCGCTGGAATGAAAGGCCCGGATGACGCAGACGTTCTCGTAGGTACGTTCATCCCCCATGACGCCGACGGTCTTCAAGGGGGTCAACACCGCGAAGGACTGCCAGATGGAGTGGTAAAGGCCGGCCTTGCTGATTTCCTCCTGGACGATGGCGTCCGCCTTGCGCAAAATCTCAAGTTCCGGCTTGGTGATGGGCCCAATCAAGCGCACCGCCAGTCCAGGTCCCGGGAAGGGCTGCCGCCAAAGGAGCTCATGGGGGATATTGAGCCGTTCCCCCAGTTCCCTTACCTCGTCTTTGAAGAGTTCCCTTAAGGGTTCCACCAGCTTGAATTTCATGTCCTTCGGCAAGCCGCCCACGTTGTGGTGGCTCTTGATCGTGGCCGAGGGGCCCTTGACTGACACGCTCTCGATGACGTCGGGATAGAGTGTGCCCTGGGCGAGAAAGTCGAACTTTCCCTTCTTGCGCTCCAGTTCCTTGGACTTCTTCTCGAAGACCCGGATGAAGGTGCGGCCGATGATCTTGCGCTTCTTCTCCGGTTCGCTGACGTTATGGAGGAGTTTGAGGAACTGGTTTTCGGCGTTCACGTAATGGATGGGGATCTTCAGGTTTTTCTTGAACATGGAGACCACCTGCTCGGCCTCGCCCAGTCGCAAGACGCCGTTATTGACGAAAACGCAGGAAAGCTGGTCGCCGATGGCCCGGTGGATGAGGGCCGCCGTGACGGTGGAATCCACCCCTCCCGAGACCCCACAGATGACCCGGCCCTTGCCCACCTGCTCCCGGATCTGGTGGACAGCCGTCCGCTCGTAGTTTTCCATGCTCCAGGTGGGGCGGCATCCGCAGACCTTGCGCACGAAATTCTCGACGATCTTGGTCCCCTTCTCGGTGTGCACAACCTCGGGGTGGAACTGAATGCCATAAAGTTTCCGCTGTGTGTTCGCCGCGGCGGCCAGGTGGCAGTTGGACGTGGAGGCCAGCACCTTGAAGCCGGCGGGCAGTTTAGTCACGTGGTCCCCGTGGCTCATCCAAACCTTGAGGGTGGAAGGAAGGCCAGCGAAAAGGTCCTTATGGTCCTTGATGTCCAAGGGTGCCAGGCCGAATTCCCGCTTCGAGGCCTTCTGGACCTTGCCGCCCAGGGCGTGGGCGATCATCTGGATGCCGTAACAAAGCCCCATCACCGGGATGCCCAGCTCAAAGACTTCCTTGTCCACATGGGGCGCGCCCTTGGCGTAAACGCTGGCCGGGCCGCCCGAAAGGACGATGCCCTTTGGATTCTTCTCGAGGATCTTCTCAGGGGTCGCGTTATAGGGGAGGATTTCGCAGTAGACCTTGCATTCGCGCACACGCCGCGCGATCAGCTGGCTGTATTGGGCGCCGAAGTCGAGGACGATGACCGTGTCGTGATGCAATTCCATCTCCAGGGGAAGTCAACGGTCGACGGTCGACAGTTGACAGTAACTTCCTAAACCCGAACCAACAAGCTGTCGACTGCGGACTGCCGACTGTCGACTAGTCTAAGTAGTAATTCGGCGCTTCCTTGGTGATGACCACGTCGTGGGGATGGCTTTCCTGGTAGCCCGCCGAGCTGATCTGCACGAATTTTCCGTTTTCCCGCAGTTCCTTGGTCGTCTTGGTGCCGCAGTAGCCCATACCGGCCCGGAGGCCCCCCACCAGTTGAAAAATAAGGTCCGAGAGCAGGCCGCGATAGGGTACCCGGGCCTCAATGCCTTCCGGCACCAGCTTCTTGGCGTCCACGCCCTCCTGGAAATAGCGGTCCGCGCTCTTTCCTTTCTGCATGGCGGCCAGGGAACCCATGCCGTTATAGACCTTGAACATGCGTCCCTGCAGGTTGATGACTTCCCCGGGGGATTCCTCGGTGCCCGCGAAAAGCCCGCCCAGCATGACCGCATCGGCCCCGGCGGCGATGGCCTTGGTGATGTCTCCCGAGTACTTGATGCCCCCGTCGGCGATGATGGTGATCTTGGCCTTTTGGGCGGCCTTGGCGCACTCGGCGATGGCCCAAATTTGGGGCACGCCCACTCCCGTCACCACGCGCGTGGTGCAGATGGAGCCGGGCCCCACGCCCACCTTGACGGTGGTGGCGCCCGCCTCGGCGAGGGCCTTGACGGCGTCGGCCGTCACCACGTTGCCGGCGATGATGGGAAGCTTGGGGTATTTCTTGCGGATCAATTTGACGGTCTTTAAAACGCCTTCCGAATGGCCATGCGCCGTGTCCACGACTAGGACATCGACCCCGGCGTTCACCAGGCCCTCGGCCCTTTCCTCGGTATCCTTGGCCACGCCCACCGCCGCGCCCAGCCTCAGGCGGCCCTTCTCATCCTTGCAGGCGTTGGGAAACTTGATGCGCTTGTTGATGTCCTTGATGGTGATGAGGCCCTTCAGGGTCCCCTTCTTGTCCACCACCAGGAGCTTCTCGATGCGGTGCTTGTGGAGGGTTTCCTCGGCCTTTTCCAGGGTGGTCCCGACGGGAACGGTGACCAGGTTGTCCTTGGTCATGGTTTCCCTCAGGTCCTGGTCCAGCCTCTTGACGAAGCGCAGGTCGCGGTTGGTGACGATCCCCACCAGTTTTCCGTCCTTTTGGACGATGGGGATGCCCGAGATGTGGTAGTGCTTCATGATCGTCAGGGCGTCGGAAACCTGCTTGTCGGGGGTGAGCGTGATGGGATCGCTGATCATGCCGGCTTCCGAGCGCTTGACCTTGTCCACCTCCGCCACCTGCTGCTCGATGGTCCAGTTTTTGTGGATGATGCCGAGTCCGCCCTCTTGGGCCAGGGCGATGGCCAAACGGCCCTCGGTGACGGTATCCATGGCGGCGCTGATGATGGGGATGTTGAGTTTGAGGCTGGGGGTCAGGGAGGTGGAAACATCGGTCTCGAGGGGAAGGACGTTGGACTTCTGGGGCACAAGCATGACGTCGTCGTAAGTCAAAGCCAACGTCAGCTTGCCAGGATCGATCATGTCGACCTTCTATACGAAGGTTTTATAAGAGGTCGATATTGTGCCGATTTCCTTAAATTTTTATTCTTAAGAGTCAATCGGTACACGTCACTACCCCTGTGGTACACAGTTTGTCTTTCAAATTGGGCCTTTGGCCCAGCATTGAAAACTGTGTGACCCTCATTTCCATATTGGGCGGAGCCCGATCCGACAAAGAGAATGAGGGAAAGATGCGTTAATATAGTCGGCGAGGGAGGGAGTGTCAACTCCCAGCCCGGGGCGTGATGAATGAAAGTCGGCGACCGACAAAATTAATTAATGGTTCATTTCTTCCAACAGCCGCTGGCTGAGTTCCTCGGCCGAGACCGTGGCCACACCCAGCTTCTCCACCTCGATACCGGCCGCGTAGTTGGCCAGGGTCGCCGCCTGAAGAAGACTGGCGCCGGCGGTTAGGGCAAGGGTGAGAGTGGCGATAACCGTGTCACCCGCGCCGGAAACGTCGTAAACCTCGCGGGCGACGGTGGGAATGGTGCGGGGCGGCTGGTGGGGCTCGAAGATGGTCATCCCGTGCTCGCTGCGGGTCAACACCACCGACTTGCACCCCAGCTTTTTCATGACCTTCGTCCCAATCGCCTCAAAGCCCAGGCCGTCGGCCTCGGGGCCCAGGGCCTCGGTGACTTCCTTCATGTTGGGCTTCATGACCGTCACACCCTTGAACTCGAAGAAATTGTGGAACTTGGGGTCCACCGCGATGATCTTTTTCTTGGCCTTGGCGAAGGCCATGACCTTCCGGATGACCTTGGTGGTGAGAAGCCCCTTGTTATAGTCCTCAAAAATGACCCCGTCGGCGTCCCGGACGGCCTGGAGGGCCCTTTGGACCACCTGGTCGGCCTGCTTGTCGGAGAGGTCGGATTTGATCTCCCGGTCGATGCGGACAACCTGCTGGGTGTTGGCGATGACGCGGGTTTTCTCGGTGGTGGGGCGGTCCGGCAGGGCCAGGAGGCCCCTCGTCTCGACGTCCCTGTTCTTCAACTGCTGGACCAGCTCTTTTCCGGCGCTGTCGCGCCCCATGGTGCCGATGATGCTGGCCTTGCCGCCGAGCGCGGTGATGTTGCAGGCCACGTTGGCCGCCCCGCCGGGCATCATCTTGTCCTTCTCGTTGATCTCAACGACCGGGATGGGCGCCTCCGGCGAGATGCGCCCTACCGTGCCCTTGATGTAGACGTCCAGCATGACGTCGCCGATGACCACGACCTTCTTGTCCTGGAGGGCCCCGATGAGGCCCAGCAGCTCAGTCTTGTCGATGGAGGAAAGGATGGATTTTTGTTTCATGAGAGCTCCAACATAAATCGGACGGGGTCATCGCCAACAGCCATGGCGGATACCCAGTACCCGGCCTGCTTGTTCCCCACAGCCTCGGCAAAACGGTAATATAGCTTGAACAAAGCGGATGCGCTATTAATAATGAGCCGCTTCAACCCGCCCGATGGAAGGAAAATCCAGGCAATGGAATCCATAAAAAAATCGCCCCTTCTTCCGCGGGTCGTTTGGATCCCCCTCGTCCTTGGAAGCCTTTTCCTTCTCCGCCTTTTCTTCGGTTTTTACGCGAACATGGAATTTTCCGACCAGTTCCAAACCTACCTGATCGGCCTGAAATACTATTGCACGGGCCTTTGGCCCTATTTTGGCCTGGACGTGCTGGACAACATCCAGCTTCCGGGGGCCATGCAGGGACTGCTCATAGCCCTTCCCTTAAAAATCTGGCCGGTTCCCGAAGCCCCTTTCATTCTCTTGAACCTTTTATCCTTCTCGGCCCTCTGCTTGTTCGCCTGGTACTGTTCCAAAAGGCTTCCCGACTTCCCAAAATGGATCCTATGGGGCTGGCTTTTTACCGCCCCTTGGGTCATGGAATGCTCCACCAATATCTACCATGTCTCCTATGTCCTCTTCGGGGCGGTCCTGTTCACGATTGGGTTCCTGGAGACTATCCCCGCCCTTACGACCAATACCGTTCCGCCCGCCCTGGCCAACACCATGATGGGTTTCGCCTTTTGCTGGCACATCCAATTCCACATGTCTTTCCCGATCCAGCTACCCTGCTTGGCCTACTCCGCTTATTCGCAGTTAAACGCCCATCCGGAAAGCCGTATGGGCGTTTTCCTCAAGGGGATCTCTTTTTTCTTTCTAGGCGCCGCCGCCAGCGGGAGCACGATCCTTCCAACCCTTGTACATTATGGAACCGCGGGCCTAGGCGGAACCCCCAACACGGTGCGTTTTCATCCCTCGAACGCCCTAGAATTCTTCACGATCTTGGCCCGTTATTTCTCCCTCGCCAGCTGTGAGGTGCCACGTTTCCTGGGGGCTCACACGGTGGATCGGTTGAAATTTTTAAGCGCCGAGCCCTGGGCCGCGCCCTTCACGGTGGCGGCTTTCATTCTTGGAATTTTACAGCCCGTGACCATGCTGTTGTCGGGACTAAGGCAGAACCATCCCAAACCGGACTGGAAAGCCTTGAGAAACCTGGTCTTCTCCGTCTTCCTTCTCCTCTATTTCGGCTTCCTCTTCGCGATCAAACTTCCCTCGGCCCATAGCTATTATGTTTTCCTGCCCCTGGTCATGCTTTATGCCTTCTATGTCTTTTATCCTTGGGTCGACCGTCCATGGTTCAGGAGGGTGTCCTTGGTCCTTCTGGTTTGCAACCTCGTTTTTCATCTCGGCCTGGCGGTCTATAACCGGCCGGAACGGTCCCTGTACACCTATCGGGAAAAAATCGCCCAAGCCATCCAGGCGAAGGATTATCACTTGATGGGGGAGCGTCGGGCCAATACCCTCTATTAAAAATCGAGGGCTTAATGGGCAGAGGCTTGTTGGCGGGGCAGGGTCGCTTCCAGCAGGTCCACGTCGATACTGCCGATCACGATGCCGCTCTTGATCTTCACCGGCATATGGGTCGGATCGGCGGTCACCCAGAGGTCGATCTGTTCGTTGTTGCGGAAGACCGTTTCGGACTTGATCAGCGGCTTGATCTGGAAGCAGTCGAAGGTCCCCGCCGGTACCGTGATCGTTTCCCGCTTCACCACCGTCACGTACAAATGATAGTTCTTCCCCCCCGATACGGTGGGAATATCGTAGGTCTTCCCCTCCTCGACCGGCAGCAGCCGGAAATAATAGAAGCAGGAAATAATGTCCTGGGAAAAGGGCGCCATGTCCATTGTCACCGGGGCGTCGTCATTGTGCAACCGGACTACCTTGTGCTTGAGGGGGTCGAACCGTTCCAAGTTATGGGAATTGTAGTTTCCCTCGTGGATGTCGTTCTCGAACTTCCAGGGCAGGAAATTCACCGCGTCGAAATAGGTCCACTGGACGTCGTGGACCGGATAGATGCTGGTAAAGGGGAAAACCGAGTTGGCCTTGACGGTGATCGGGGCGCAGGGCCGCCCGTTGTAGTCGAGGTAGTCGCCCACCTCCATCGTAGCGTACCCCCCCAGGACCGACAGGGCTCGGATCTCGAACTTTAATTTCTCGCCGGGCGCGAAGGCGTTGTTGGCGGTCGGGCGCGGGATCTTTTCTGTTTTGGGAATCATTTGCGGTGTTGGCGTGGGGGTCCCCGGGGACGTTCCGGTCCCAAACGGGGCGGTTATCGCCGGTGGTGCCTTTGCGGGGCGTGGCGCGTTTGCGTCCGGAAACTGCGAGGGATTCACGATTTTCAGGATTTTACCCGCCTTGGGGTTTCGCTTCCAACTGAGGCGGTTGTATCTGGCGATGGCCTTGGCCTTGTCCGTCGTGCCGTAGTACATCCCGGAAATGTCCTGGAAACTGTCCCCTTCACGGACTTTGTATTCCACGACCACCGGACCACTCATTTCCTTTTCAAGGGAAGAGGCTTCCGGCGCCTTGGCCTGCCTCTCTTTGATATACCGGGTCCCGCCCTTGGCCACGAACAGGAGGGAGCAGCCCGAAAGAAGAGGCAAAAGGGAGATAAAACAGGCCAAAAGGAGGGGTGTTTTAGGGGCGAGGAATTTCACACAACTATCTTAACGGGATTAGAAAGAACGTTGGACAAAAAAGGACCTTCCCAGCCCTGCCCTATTTCTTCCCTCGTTTCGTAAGAGGTTCACCTATCTTCGGCAGGGAAGCTTCCAGCAAACTGGCCTCGACATGGCCGATGAAGATGGCGCTTCGCACCAGCACCGGCATGTGCCGGTCGTCATCCGTGAGCCAGATGTCGATGTCATCGGTGTTGCGGAAGATGGTCTCGTAGCGGACGTGGGGCTTGATCATCACGCAGTCGTAGGTCCCCGTTTGCAGGGTGACCTTCTCCTTCTTGATGACCTCCACGATTAGGTTGTAGTTCTGCCCCCCGGCCTCGGCGGGAATGGAGTATGTCTCTCCCACGCGCATCGGCAGGAGCCGGAAATAGTAAAAACAAGAAATGATGTCCTGGGTGAAGGGCGCCACATCGAGGGTTTCGGGCTTTTCCTGGTTGTGGGACCGAACCAATTTGTGGAGGACCTGGTCGTAGTCCTCAGTGTTCTCAGCCTGGTGCTTGCCTTCCAGCACCTTGTTCTCGAATTTCCAGGTGAGGAAATCCACCGCGTCGAAGTAGCTGGTCTGCACGTCCTTCACCTGGTAGATGGCGCTGAAAGGGAAGGCGGTCGTTGCCCGGGCGGACAAGGGGAAACAGGGGCGACCCTTGACCGTGACCGGGTCCCCCACTTCCAGCGTGCCGTAACCTCCCACCATGCCGAGCGCCTTGACCTCGAATTTGAGCCGCTCGCCGGGCCCAAAGGCTTTGTTGGCCTTGGGCCGCGGAAGTTGGGTGATCTTTTCGGGCGTTGTGTCCAAGTGTGAGATCGGGCCCTTGGGCACTCCCTCCTCCTCGTTCCATTTCTTAGCCGCTTTCTTCACCAAATCCTTGGGGTTGGGGAAATTAAGCGGGTCAGGGATAAGCAGGATTTTTCCCGGCTTTAACGGGCTGTTGGGTTTGAGGTTGTTGGCGCTGGCCAGTTTGGCGGCCTTGGCGGCGTGGCCGTAATAGAGGAAGGCCACGGACTCGAGGGTATCCCCCTCCTGGACCTTGTACTTCAGCACCACCTTCTTGCTCATTTTCTTGGAGAGGGAGGGGGCTGGCGGTGCCGCCGGGGCCTTGTTTTCCACGTAGCGGGTGGAACCCTTCGACACGAAAAGGAGGGTGCAGCCTTGCAGGAGGGGCAAGAAAAGAAGCAACCTTAAAAGCAGTCGACTGTCGACAGTCGACTGTCGACAGCTGTCCCTGCGGCTCAATATTTTCCTGACTTCGGAAGGTACTTTTCCACGGCGTTGAAGACTTCCCCCACCGAAATGGCGTCCATGGGGTCGTGCTTCTTGCAGTGGCCCACCATGCATTCCCCGCACTTGAGGCCCTTAGGCATGAGGACCGTGGACTCGTTGCCCCAGGGGCCCCAGCGCACGGGCGTGGTGGCGGGGATGGGGCAAAAAAGGGCGACGGTTGGCGTGCCCACGGCGGCGGCCAGGTGCATCGTACCCGTGGAGCCCGAGAGGAAGCAGGCGGCCCCCTCGTAAACCGCGGCCAGCGTTTTAAGCCCGCATTCCCCCACCAGGGTCGCGGGTTTTTGCGCGGCATCGAGCTCGAAGAGCAGGTGCGTGACCTGCGTCACCAGGTTCTTTTCGTCGGCCCCTCCCGTGATGATCACCTTCATTCCCTTGCGGCAGAGGTGACCGATGAGCTCGGCGTAACGCTCGGGGCTCCAGTTCAAGGCCGAGCCCTTGTGGCCCGGGTGCACCGCGACGTAGGGGGTACCGGGCGCGATCCCCTTTGGTTGAAGCAATTCCCGGGCCGCAGTCCGGTCCGCGTCGGTGACGGGGAACTGGATCTTGTCCGCGAACTGGGTGACCCCCAGGGGTTTGACCAGGTCCAGGTTGTATTCCACCTCGTGCTTCTCGCAAAGGTGCCGGTGGACCTTGATCCGGTGATTAAGAAAATAACCGTACCAGCGGTAGGCCGTGCCGATGCGCACCGGAACGCCCGCCAGCCAGGCGGCCAGCACCTGCTTGGCCCGGGGATAAACCGCGATGAAAACGTCGGGGGCTAGTTGCTTAAAGCGCTTGGCCAGCTCGAACAGGCCCATCCGGGGGTCGAAGGCCTCCACGGCGTCAATGGCCGGGTGGCCTTCCACGATCTCCTTGGCGTAGGCGCTGACCAACGCCGTGACACGGGCCTGGGGGAAGGATTGCTTGAGGGTCTGGAACACCGGCAGAGTTAAGAGCAGGTCGCCGATCTTGTCGGTGCGGGCCACGAGGATGTGTTTGGGAGATGATTCCAATGAAAACCTCACATGTCAGTTAGGAGTGAGGAGTTCGAAGTGAGGAGTGTTACATCTTTAGAACCGGTAACAAAATTCAGTTTTTAAGGTTTCCACCCTCTCCCTCGACGGGAGAGGGCCGGGGTGAGGGTGGATTTCCCTCGGTAAAAACTCCCCTCACCCTACCCTTTCCCGCAAGGGGCGAGGGTTTTGGGACAATTTTGTTACCGCCTCTTAACTCCTAACTCCTATTTCCTAACTCCTAACTTTTTTTACAGTTCCATACTTCCGAAGAATTTCCGCGATAAGCTTTTCCGCCGTGTGGTCGCTTCCCTCCGGAACATTGACCACCTTTCCCCCGAAAGCGCCCGGGGCGGGCAGTTGGGCGGGGGGCCGGCGGGCGTAGAGGTCCGGTTTCAGGGCTTGAAGCAGGGACTCGGCTGAGTCGCCGGGCAGCACGGTGAGAAAATCGATCATCTCGAACGC
>DATKOC010000132.1:0-8183 GCA_035524855.1 bacterium | reverse complement strand
AATACCGACGAGGTGGCCTGGGAGCTGGACCACTCCTCCGGTTGGGAATGGGGCGAGGACTCTTTCTCACTATCGGCGGGTTATTCCCAAAAAAACGGCGGTGCCCCCAACGGAGACAGTTTGTCCGCCCAGGACACCGGCCAGTACGATGCCGACGACCGGGAGAGGAAAAAAGCCTTCACGATCTCCCTGGGCGACGACCGCCCCCTGGGCGGATGGAGAATCAACCCTTCTTTTTCCTTCGGCTGGACGGACATCCTTCGCTTGAACCCCCTCGGCGCGGATGTCGCGGCGGGAGTCCCCCTGAAAGACCAAAACACTTATGACAGTTTCGATGTCCAAACCTCGGCTTACACCCAAGGGTCGGGTTGGTTGCCTTCTCTTGCGGTGAATGGGGAATTCCGCCGGGAGGATGTCCAAGGCACCGAAGGCTTGGCCGACGGCTCCGCTAGGTCCAATGACATAGCTTCATTCGGCCTCCAAGGAACGGCGGACCTGTTCAAATCCCTTTCCCTTCAATGGAGCTGCCGCCTGGATTGGTACGCCACCCACGGCCAGACCACCTTTAATCCTTCCGGGACACTAAAATACGAGTTGGTATCGGGGCAAGACCTTTACCTGTCCGCGGGCACAGGCTACCGCTATCCCGGTTTCGACGAACTGTACCATCCCTACGTCGCCTACACCGTCGGCCCTGACACCCCCGTGGAATTCGGCGCGGGGGAAACCGGAAACCCCCTTTTAAACCCCGAGACTTCGATCAACCTTGAGGTGGGAACCGACCTAAAAATATCTTCACTTTCCTGCAAAGTGAGCGGCTTTACGGATATTTACTCCAACCTCATTGTGGCCGCCCAGGACGTTTCTTCCTTTTGGACCTTCGGGAATGTTCCCCATTCCCTGCTCAGCGGGGTTGAAGCCAGCCTCGCGTGGGACTTCACGGCGTGGTCCACGCTTTACGGGAACTACACCTACGTCGATTCCAAGAACACCGACACCCAACAGCTCATTCCCGCCCGGTTGAGGCAAAAAACGGCGCTAGGTTGCCGGTTGAAGTTTGTCGCGGATGCCGAATTGAACCTCTATGGCCAATACGCGGACCACAACCCGGCCCTTTATAACGGGCCCGCCGATAGTCCTCCCCTGGTGGTGGCGTCCTCTTATGCCACGGCCAACGCGGAGTTTAAGTTTGACGCGGGGAGAAATTGGAAGGTCTTCCTGAACGGCACAAACCTCTTGAACACCATTTACGCCACCCTGCAAGGCCTCCCCATGCCGGGGAGATATATGGAATTAGGGACTACCATCACTTTCTAGGGATTGTCGTTTCCGAATGGTTCGGAATTAATAGGTCGTCGAGTCCGGGATGGTAATGTTTTGGCTGTAGGTCGGGGCGGTAGCGACATCCGTCAAATAGACATAAGGGTCACCGGGCTGGATGCCGCAACAGGAAGTTCCCGGCTTGTGGTAATAGGCAAGCACATTCACGTTTTGTGAACTGCACACGTTGGCGCTGATGCTCAACGCCACCTCACTGTACGCGGTCCCGTTTACGTTATAGGACTTGCTTGTCATGGGAGTGCAAAGCGAACAAGTGACGCTGTCCGAGGATCCGTAGAGGGTCGTCTCCGTAGGCCAAAGTTCGACGGTCAGGAAATGGCATCCGTCTACGTTCCCCATGCTCCCCGAATAGGGCACGCTCCCAGCCACCCCGTAAAGGTTCAATCGAAATCCAGCTCAATGGCTCCACCCAGGTCGAAGCCTGAGAAATCCATTTCAGCGTAGCGGGCTTGTCCGCTTTCCACCGCCGTGACAGGCAGGAGCAGAATATTCTTGTAGCCGTCCACTCCAAAAGTGACCGTTCCTCCAGCCTGGCTATTGTCACCGGTCACCTTCTGGATGCTGGCGTAACGGAATCCGGCGTTCAGGTCGACGCCCAGGATGTCGAGGAGCATGAACTCTCTCCCCAGGGTGCAGGACGCCCCAAAGGCGCTTCCCGCCATGGATCCCGCGTAAACCGGGAAGGTGGCTCCATTGAGCGGTTCCAGGTCGTATTGCACCGTGGCGAAGTCAAACCCAAAAGCCACCTGCACATACCACCGGCCTGCCGAGTCCGGCCAGCAGTTGTCATCCACGGCGAAAATGGAGAAGAGTTGAGGCGCGATTTTCAAGCTATGGTTGGAGGCAGTCCACAGGAACTGCCCCGCCCAAGCCTGTTCCGCCCCCAGTCCCAAGGCCAAGTTGCGGTTGACCGAATAGGCGATTTCGGTGCGCAGGTAGCTTCCCAGGTCATGTTTCATCGCGGTGCTGGTCTGGGCGGCGAAATAACTGCTGCTACTGCTCAAGTCATCAAATAATCCCGAATAAAGCCCGCCGCTAATCCGGGTAAAGACCCGGTTTTTTTCAAGCACTGGGTTGATCGTGGCCTTGCCGAAGCGGGTGTCGAGGGAGGAAAGGGAGGGTAAAGGTGGGCCTTCAGCCTCCGGGGTGGCCGTTGCGGTGGGGGCCCCGGCGGATAGATTCTGGGCCCGGATTCGTTCGACGAAATTTCGGAGGGTGGGATTGTCTGGATGAAGCTTGAGGCTCTGGTCCATCATCGCCAGGGCCATGGCCTTGTCCCCCAGGAGATAATAAGCCTGGCCCAGGGTTTGGGAGGCCTTCCAGTCCCGCGGGTCCAGCCGAAGGGCCTCCCCAAGGTAAGGAAGCGACTTCTTATAGTCCTTCTGAAGATACAGCCTGAGGCCGGCTTGGTAATAATCCTCAGCCGTGGCGCCTAAAACCTCGCCAGCGCCCAAAACCAGCAGAGCGATAATAAAAACGGAGGATTTGATGGGAGGCCTTTTTAAAAATTTATTCGCTCAGCAACAACGAATCGGCTCAAAACAAAAAGCCTTTTCCAATCGTTTGGAAAAGGCTCGGATCATTTCCCCGTTTGAAAATCCCAGCTCAAAAATAATAGTCGCCCGCGTCCTCGAACTTGGATTTTTCGGTGTTCCACCGGAAAACGGTCATGACGTTGTACGAGAAGGGCCCGCCGAAATCGTTGTCTTCCTGGTGGTATTTTTCCTGGAGCTTTTTCTTCAGCTCGGCCGGATAAATGGTTTGTGAAGAATTGACGATCCCCAACATTCCGTTCCGGTCGATGTCCTTATAGAGGGTGAAGCCTTCCAGCCAAACGTTGAAAACAAGGACGCGCTGGATGTAATCCTCCGGCTTCACCGATTCCGGATGGTCATACAGGTCGTCGGACATCCCCTTCACGGCTTCCATGTCGAGGATATAGAGGACCTTACGGCAGTCGGCGCCGCCGCCGAATTCGGCGGTCTCGAAAAAGAGGGGGGAATCCTTGCCCAAGGTCAGCAACCGGGCGCAGCCTTGGTACCCATAACCATGGAACACTTTCCGGTAAAGGAAGCCGATCTTGATGTAGATATCCGAGCTGGCGTGAAGGGGATCCCAATCGTCCGCGTAATCCGCCACAAGGAAGACCAATCCCTTGGCCTTGGCCTGGTAAAGCGCCGCCAGGGGCACATCCACTTCCTTCGAGAAAGCGACCTTCTCGGGCACCCCGTCCTTGGCGGCCATTTTCAGGCTTAAACGGCGCAGGTGCACTTGGTGCTTCTTGAAGGAAGAGAGGAAAAAGGAATGGCGTTTGGCGTGCAGGCCCTTAACCGCGCGCTTGACGTCGGCCTCAAGCGTGGCGTTGTGGCGGTCCACCCACCCCTTTTCGATTTCCTTGCGGCCCTCGGCCTCCTCATTGGTGAGGGCCCGAAGCAGGCCGGGCAGGAGGGCCAGCAGGAATAAGGAGATGAGGACGAGAGTCTTTTTCATTTCGACAGCCTCCTCTTTTCGCGGTGCGAAAGTCGGTCAATTTCCCCGTTTGGGCCGGGACAGCTTACCACAAGCCCCAGTTCCCTTCACCGCAAACAAATTAAAAAAATGCCGTCATTTAAAGGTTACAGCAAGGGAATTTAACGCGGGATTATTCCGGGCGCCTAGAAAACCGCCCCCAGGAGTTGGTCCTGGAAGAGCTTGAAGGAATTAGCGCCCAGCTCGGCGCTGTCGTAATTTCCGGCCGTCACCACGCAAACCAGCTCCAACTTTGGAACGATGAAAAGATAATTGCCGCCCACTCCCCAGGCGTAAACCACCCGCATGGTCTCGCCGTGAATGGAAAGATTTCTCTCCCACCACAAGTAACCGTAATCATCCTTTTCGTTGGTGCCCGCCTTGGGGATTTGAATGGAAGTGGATTCTTGGATCCAATCCGCGGAAACGATTTGCTTCTCTCCCCACTTGCCCTGGTTCAAAACCAACTGTCCAATCTTGGCTAGGTCCCGGGGCCGCAGGGAAAGCCCGAAGGAGGCCGGCGTGACGGGCCCAGGCCCTTCCATCCAAACGGGTTTCGGGATACCCAGGGGGGCCCAAAGATTTTGTTGGGCGAAGGCGGGCACACTCATGCCGCTGTAACGGTCCAAGAGCGCCGAGAGGGAGGTCAGGCAGGCGCCGCAATAGCTGAAGTGTGTTCCGGGGGGTTGGGAGAGGTACTGGGAGAGGGAAAAATCCACCCAATCGGGGGAATCCACCATTTGCCAGGAGCAGGGCCGCTTGGCCTTCCAATCGTCGCAGTTGAAACCCGAGGTCATGGTCAGGAGCATCTTGAGGGTGATCTTGTTCTTCTCAGCCTGCCAGGTAACGCCGGATCGATAAAGCGGGAATCCATCGTAAAGCTTTTGGTTCAGCTGAAGGAACTTTTGGTCCTGGGCGATGCCGAACAGGATCGAGAAAACGGATTTGGTGATGGACTGCAGGGGGTGGGGATCGCTTGGCCCGTACCCGTAAAAATACTCGTCGAGGACCAGTTTTCCATGCCGTGTCACCTGCAGGCTGTGGATGCGGGGATAACTGGCGGAGAGGATTTTTTTGACCGCCCCCTCAACCTGGCGGATATTTTTAACCGACTCCCTTAAATCCCCGATCTCCCAGCCGTCCTCCAGCTTTTGGGGAACCGTGTAGACGTAATCCTTCACCGCCTTTCCATTGGGCCCGATCCGGGGGACCAGGAAGGAAACACCCCGGGTCAAATGCAGGGCGGAGGTCTTCCCTTCCTTCTGGAAATGCCCATGGGCTTGGATATAGTTCCCGTCCAGGGCCGACCCGTCCGCGCTCAACTGCAGTTCCAGCCCTTCCCCGCTTTTCAATTTCGCGTGGAGAAACGCCCCATCGGTCCTCAATTTTTGCAAGGGCAGTCCGTAAAGGCCATCGTCAATGTTGTTGAAGGTCCCCTTGATCTTGCCCCGGGAGGCTTTTTGGAGGACCAACGCCACCCGGAATTTCGTGAGGCCCACGTCCAAGTTCCCCTGCCACTGGCCTTCCAAACCCGCGGCCCAAACAACCGGGGTCATCCATAAGGCCGATAAGGAAATAAGGCAGGCTTTCTTCATGATTGTCTTTTCCTTGTCTTGAAAGGGGCCTTTTTGCCCTCCAGTCCCTTATAGCGGTCCAGGATCAATAAAGCCACCAGGCAGCAGGTACCGCCACCCGCGAAGGTCCAGCCATAACCCAGCCAACCGGCCAGCCAACCGGCGGCAATGGGCGCCAAAAAGCTCCAGGGGCTCATCAGGGTGTTGAAAAGCCCCTGCTGGAGGGTGCTTTCGTGGCGCCCGCCGAACTTGAGGAGCATCACCAGGGTCACCACGGGAAAAGCCGCGTTGAGAAAGCCGAACCCCGCGAAGGCCAGGGCGGGAGTGATGGGATTGCCGCCCAGGATTATTAAAGCCAAGGAGGCCAACCCGGCGAGGAAGGCCACGCCGTAAGCCGCCCTCAAGCCCCGATGGTCCGTGGTCCAGCCCAGCAAAAAAGATCCGGCCATGGCGCCAAGGGTCATGGCCGGCGTGAGGAACTGGAGCCAAGCCCCTTTCATCTTGACCGTCTGTAGCAAGTAAACCGTGAAAAGATTTCCGGGTGCGGAAGCCAAGTTTAGGAGGATCACGAGCACCAACCCAACCCGGAAAGGCCCGGGCTCCAATAGTTTTTCATTCATCATCCGGAAGGCCCGCCACACCGCCCCAGGCCTCTGGGGTTTAGGGCGTCCCACCAATGGTTTAAAAAACAGCATGCAGCCCAGGCTTAGAAACATGAAAAGAATGGCCGAAAGAAAACTAAGGGAATAACCCCAAGCGAGGCCCCCTTCATCCGCCCAGCGCTCACCCAGCCACCCCGTGAGGGTGGCCCCGAGGCCCGAACCGAAAAAGGCCACCCCGAAGTATCTCCCCCGGACCTTTTCCGGGATGCACCGGCCCACACAGCCCACCCAATGGGGAATCACGATCCCAATGCCCATGGAGAACATGGCGAAGCCGGCCAGCACAACCACCACGGTATAACCCGGATATTTTGCGGGAACCACCAGGAAAGCCAGGCCCGCCACGAGGGGGCCTAGGAGGGCCGGCAAATGGAGCCCCACCAATCTCGGGGGATCGGTGAACCGGGGAGGAAGGGTGAGCGCGGAGAAAACCTGCGGCAAGGTGAGGCCGATCGAGAAGATGGAGGCCAGGAGGCCGACCAGGGTGGCGGAACCGCCCAGTTCCACCAGGGCCCGGCTGACCAAGATTTGGGGAAGGAATAAGGCGAACCCCATTCCCCAGAAAAACTCGCTGGCCACCCCGGCGATGAAGTTGCGTTGGGCCGGCTTCATGGCGCCGGGTCTTTCCCCAATTCCCGGTTCAAAATCCGGAGGAACTCGTCCCGGGCTTGGCGCTCCTGCCAGGGAATGTGCCCGCACTTATCCAGGAGAATGAATTTAAAATCCTTGAGGGTCGCCGAAAGGGGCTTCCGGACTCCCTCCGCCGGGTGGGGATCGTGGTCCCCGTGGATCGCCACAACGGGGCATTGGATGCCTTTCCCCGCCTCGGCCAGTTTCCCGCTTTTTCTCAAGGCCGCCGCCTCGGGCCACACCTTGTTATAGATGTCGGGGCGGACTTCCACATCCTCCCCCATCATGGGCAGGGGGTCATACACGTCGGTTTGCAGGAAAAATCGGCCGAGGGTTTCAAGCGCTCCGGGCTTGTCCAGGTTCCCCATGAGTAATTTGACGTCCTTCTTTTCCGCGGGCCTCAGGCGGTGCAACCGTGTCTCCATGATCTGGGTGGCGTACTTTTCCTCAAAGGGCCCGCTGGAGACCAAAATCAGCTTTCGAACCAGGGAGGGATAACGGGCCGCCAAAAGATAGCCCAGCCAGGCTCCCCAGGAATACCCGATGACGGCCACCGGAAGATGCCCATGCTCCTCCAGGGTCCTTTTCAGTTCGGCCACCTGGCCCTCCACCGAATCGGCCGTTTGAAGCGGCTCCAAAACTCCCCTTTCGGCCGAAAGTTCGCGGGCTAAAGGCGCGACTTCCCCCGTGGCCCCCGGACCCCCGTGGAGCACCGCGGCGGTGAAAGGTGATTGTCCGTAGGTTCTCAAGTCCATGGTTTAGCCCGTATTTTATTGAGAGACCATAACAAAACCCTAAATTCCACCACGGAGGCATGGAGACACGGCTAAAAAATAAAGGATATTTAGCCTTTTCTTTTACTATGCCCTCTGCGTTTCCGTGGTTAAAGAGATTTTGTTAGAGCTTCTTAGGGTGATCAGCTCAAAAGATAAACCAACAGTGCGAAGGCCAGGCAGTAAACACCGAAATATTTCCATTTGCCTTTTTCCAGCCAATCCGAAAGCCACCTCAAGGCCAGTAACCCGGCGATAAAACTGAAAACCATGCCCATGAGGCTGGGATAAAAAAGATGGGCCAAGTTTCCATGCCCCAATGTTGCCTGGGCCTTCAAGAGCCGGTGGACTTCCCGGAGGATGACCGGGGGGGTCAGGACCACCGCCAGGGCGAAGCTGAATTCCTCCGCCTTGGCCTTGGCGATCCCCAGGATCAACCCGGTAGAAATGGTGGCTCCTGACCGGGAAAACCCACGGAAAGGAAGGCAAAGGCCCTGGACCAACCCGATCCACAACGATTCCCGGGAGCCCAAAGGCTTGTCCCGGGAGCCCGTTTTCGCCAGCGCCGAGGCGATGAGGATCAAGGCTCCCGTCGCGGCCAAGGCCGCGGAAATCAACCGCAAGTTTCCGAAGAGCATTTCCACTTCCGCCTTGGGTGTGTCCCTCAACACGATCTTTTCAATGATTTCTTTTAA
>DATKOC010000131.1:0-4415 GCA_035524855.1 bacterium | reverse complement strand
CAATGAGGCGCATTTTGCCCTTACGGGCGATGGAAACGACTTGGTCCTCGAGCGCCTTGCCTTCCGGGCCCACTTCCTTGAAGCCCGCTGAGATGACGATGGCGCCAGGGATGTCGGCGGCGATGGCTTCCTCAACCAGTCCCGGAACCGTGGGCGCGGGTGTGGCGATGACAACCAGGTCCACCTTGTCGGGAAGATCCGAGAGGGAGGGATAGCATTTGACCCCTAGCAGGCTGGGGCGCTTGGGGTTGACGGGAAAGACCACCCCGCCGAAGGGATTGCTCAGGAGGTTCCAGAGGATGCTTCGCCCCACGCTCCCGGCTTTTTCGGAGGCGCCCACGACCGCCACGCTTTGGGGCTTGAAGATGGCGTCTAAGGGGTGGTATCCGGCGCGGTAAACGTCCTGGCTGCGGTCCGCGACGGGAGGTTTAAGGGTGGTCATGGTGTCTCCTCAAGCGCATTTTGGAGAATGCGGGCGCGAACTTGGATGACATCCATCATAGACCCGATGGCACAAGGACCCTGGAGTGGAAACAGCTATTCGAAAATTACCGTTCTTTTTGGTGGAGCGACAGGGCCAGGTTGGCCCGGCGCAGGCGGTTGGAGATGGAGGTGATCAGGGTGCTCAGGATTTCCACCCCAACCTTTGGGTTTTCCGAGAGGAACCACTTGAAGTCGGTGCCCCGCATGATATGGACGTCGCAATCCTCGAGGGCGCGAACGGTGGCGGAGTAAGGGGCCCCGTCGAACACGCTCATTTCCCCGAAGATGGATCCCCGGCCGATCTTGGAAAGTTGTTTTCCGCGGCCGGAATTTCCCTTGAGGCCCTTGACGACCTCCGCCTTCCCGTTGATGAGGATATGAATATTTCCCCCGTGTTCCCCTTCCCGGATGATGCTGTCGCCTTTGCGGAAGTTCTGCACGTAACCCAGGCGGAAGATTTGGTTGATGACCTTGTTGTCCAAGCCGTCGAAAAGGTTCACTTCCTTCAGGAAACTCGGGACTTTAGCTTCTTTACGGATGGTCATCAAATCCTCCCTTGGCGTGGTGTGTGGGAAGCATCATAACGCCGAAAAGGGCGCGTGAAAACGCCAGAATGGGACAGAAAGGTGGTTGGAGGCTAGCGCAGGACCAGGATTTTCTTGATGAAAGTCTTATTACCGCCGGTACCGTCAGCCTCCACCCGGAGGTAATAGATACCCCCCGAAACAGGGCTTCCGGTGTCGTCCCTCAGATCCCAATAGATGGGAATGACGCTGTCGCCAGGGGTAGTGGCGCTGCGGATTTTCCGGTAGGCGGCGGTGAAAACTGCCCATTTGACCTTCGACAAACCCAATCCCCTGACGTCCACTTCAACATCCTGGCCGCTGGAGGGGTTGGGATAGGGGTCGGTCAGCACCGTTTCGGAGCCCGGCGTGGGGGTAAAGGTGGGCGTTGAGGTCCCGTTGGAAACCAGCACCATAGCGCCGGTAACCGGTAAGCCAGTGAAATTGACGGCTTGTCCGTTGGTCCCGGCGACCCCGGTGGCGGTGAATTGGAAGGTTCCCGAAGCGGTTCCCGAGAAGTCGGAACTGACCAGATAGGTAACGCTTGCCCCGGGTGGGAGTACGTCGCTCAAGTTGAAGCTGGCGGTGCCGCCGGCGGCGCTGACCGTTCCATCAGGGTTTCCATTGCGGGTCAGGGACAGGTCAGTGATCCCAGTGCCGGAGTTTCCGCTTCCGGAAACCGTCACGGTCAAGTTGGTCAGCGTCACAGAGGAAGCGCTGGGGTTGGTGACCACTACCTGAAGGACAGGGACATTCGACGTGCCGGGTAGTTGACTCGAGTTACCTGGCGCGGAGGAACCCGCCGCGGCTTGAAGCGTGACAGCGGTGGGAGTGGGACTGAGGGTCGGCGTATTGGTGGCGGTCGGCTGGCCGGTAGGCGTGGAAGTGCCGGTGGGTGTGAAGGTCCGAGTCAAGGTGGGTGTGCCTGTCGGCGTGTTAGTGGCGGTGGGTTGGCCCGTGGGAGTCGAAGTACCGGTCGGCGTCGACGTAGCCGTATTTGTCGGCGTCAACATCGGCGTATTGGTGGCGGTCGGTTGGCCGGTCCAAGTGGGAGTCCATGTCGGAGTCAACGTGGCGCTGTTCGTCGGGCTGGGCGTAGGTGAGGGTGTCGCGGACGACGTAGGCGTCCGGGTGGCCGTGTTGGAGGCGGTCGGTTGGCCAGTAGGTGTCGGGGTGCCGGTAGGTGTATTGGTGGAAGTCGGTTGGCCGGTGGGCGTCGAGGAGGGGGTTGGAGAGGGCGTGGCGCTGTTCGTCGAGCTGGGAGTAGCGGAAGGGGTAGCCGACGGCGTGGGCGTCCGGGTGGGCGTGGGGCTGAGGGTATTGGTCGGAGTGCCGGTTGGCGTTGAAGTTGGGGTATTGGTCGGGCAGGTTCCAATGAAGCCGAAATTATCGAAATAGACTGTGGCGTTCCCCGCCGCGGCGGAGGCATAGACGAACATGTCGAAATCCCCGACGTTGACGGGGCTATAGCCGGTCCCATTGGTGTAGGTCATGCCGTTGGGAGCCGCAACCGTTACCCCCGTCATGAAGGCCGAGACAGGAATATCAACCTTGTTCCAGCCGGGGCCCGCGAAGGTCATCGGATAGGGAGCCGAAGTGGAAACCCCGATGGAATAAACCGGGCCGGCGAAGGTTTGGGCCGCGCCCGCTCCCCCACAGCCTACCATCTCAATTCCCAGGGTCAGGGGCGCGCCCGCCGCGACGTTGATGTAAAACTCCACAGTGGAATAGTTATTCAGGTTGATGACCCTGGCGGAACCGCAGTTGTACTTGGCCCAGTTCCATCCGAAACCGGCGTAATAGGAACCCGCGGGCCAATTGTAAACGATGCTGATGCCGTTGCTGCCAGCCTGGGCGGCCGAGACGCCCTCCGAAAGGGTGGTGTTGTTAACCCAGGAGGAGCCTGAGGAAAGATTGGTGTTGGCGGTTTCGCCGTCGTAGAGGGTTGTCTTGCAACCGGATAGGGGCGTGGGGGAAAGGGTGGCCGTATTGGTCGGAGTCCAAGTGGGGGTGGCGGTCGGGGAACCGGGGGTATTGGTCTTGGTGGGGGTGTTCGTGATGCAGGGGGGAAATTGGACACTGGTGGTCCCGTAAGGCACGAATCCGCCATTGCTGGGAGTCATGACGGGCAAAATGCTGTTAATGGGGCCGATGGTCACGGCGTTGTTGCGGTCGTCCGTCACTTGGTAATAGAGGGGTGTCGAGGGGTTGGATTGCCCTGTCCCGCCCCAGAAATTTGGAAGCGTATCGGGAGCCGCCGAGTCCCTGGAAAGGTTCGTGTAAGGCCCCCCCAAAGCGGTGGCAATGGCCACTTTCTGGATGGGAAAAAGGGTGTCCCAAAAAACAATGGGATGCCAGTTAGTGTTGTTGCTGCTGTCCTTGAATTCGTAAGTGATATTGCCCGTGCCGTTGTTGTAGGTGATGTTGGCCGAACCGCTCAAAGGGCATTGGATGAAATACCAGGTGACCGAATTGGCTCCCGGCGCCGCTGGGCAGGTGGTGGTGTTTACGCAGCCCGCCCCGCCGCAGGTGAAGTTGGTGCATCCGGGCCCATTGACAAGCTCCTCGTAGGCTTTGGGTGAAAGGTCCAAGTGATGGGTGCCGGACGCGCAGGTGCCGCACCTGTCCACGATCATGACCGTGGTGGAATAGGACTGGTAATTCAAGACCGCGCAAGCCCCGCAAGCCGCTCCATTTTCCCAGTCGTTGGGTTCGATGGCCGCGTAATGGTTCTGGTCGAACATGTTCCAATTGACCCCGCAGGCACCCAGGGTCGTGCCGGAGGAAGTGGCCAGGTTAAAGGTGGTGGTTTGCTCGGTGACGGTGAATTTGGTTTGCGGCTGGCAATAGCTGGTGGTCGTGTAATTGATTTGGGCGGCAGAGCGGCCAACGGGGAAAAGAAATAAAAGAAGAGCCGCGCGGCAAATTATTAACATGAAGCGCTGGCGAACTTTAAGAGTCTCTTTCATTCGTGAATAACCCTCGTGGAATTTTCACTTCTGCCAAAAGTCAAATTTTAACGGTAAATAATAGGAAACTTACGGAAGTTTACCAAAGGAATTTTCAAAAAACCAACTTCGGGGACGGCTCATGAAAGGGTTTTTTCGGGCGGAAATCACGACGAGATCAAAAAAGTTTTCGAGATTGTTCCACCCACATGTCATCGGTTTGAAAGGTTAATTTTGAAAATCCTTCCCGATGAAGGAGAGACGAAATTTAGTGGGCGACTAGGATCTTGAGGACCTGGCGCTGCACGATTCCACCCTTGGCGGGGTCAAGCGAGATCACTTCCGCCAGGTACAGGCCGCTGGCCAGTCCCGACGCGTCCCAGGTCGCCTGGTTGGAGCCCGAGGAGCCCTGCACCGTCGC
>DATKOC010000130.1:0-9870 GCA_035524855.1 bacterium | reverse complement strand
GGGGGTAGGGGAGTGGGTCGGGCTGGGAGTGGGGGTCAAGGATGGGCTATTCGTAGCCGAGTTCGTGGGGGTGGAAGAAAAGGTGGCTGTGGGACTATTCGTTGCGGTTTTAGAAGGCGTGTCGGTCAAGGAGTTGGTGGGAGTGTTCGAGGGGGTTTTGGTAGGTGAATGAGTAGGCGTGGAGGTTGACGTGTTTTGTGGCGTCCGTGTCGGAGAGTTGCTCGGGGTGGAAGTGGCGGTAGGAGATGGGGTGTTGGTCGGGGTGGTTCCTGGCGGCAGGAGGGTAATTTTATAAAGCGTGGCCGAACGGTGGGGAAGGGTGACCGAAAAGCTGTTCGCGTTAAAGGCGGGGGCCGCCGGGCTGTAAATTTGGGAGGCTCCGGTGTCAAAACGGTAAGCCGTGATGGAATAGATTTGGGTGGTGCCCAGGCTGTTGAGGGTGACGGCGGCCGCGTGGTCGGTCCCGTAATCCTTGTTGATGAGGATCACGTTGACTTGATTGGGGTTGCCGCTGTTCTTGGCGGCGTAAACGGAAGTCCAGGAAACGGCGTTGGCCCCCGAGGAGGTCGCTAAAATACTGGTATCCCCGAATTTCGACCCCGCCCCATCGTAGTTCAAGTAAAGCCGGTAAGCCGCGGCCAGGTAATAATCATTCACCGAGGAGTCAGGCCACCAAGAGGCGCCCACGCCGTATTTGGTGAAAATACCGAGCGCGTCCGCCTCGGCCACGCCGCCTGAAATATCCTCTCCCGCCCCATATTGGTATTCGGAAAAGAAAAGTTTGGTACCAGGGTAGTATTGGCTGACGGCGTTTTGGAGGCGTGGAATGAGGGTAATGGGGCCACCCCCTGTTCCCCAAGTGATCCAACTGTTCTCGGAATAGCTGGGGTCCCACAGGGAGCGGGGGGCCTGCATGCGGGCGACCGCCACACCCTGGCTGACATCGTCAACGGTGATTCGGGTCAGGCTTACCCCGTTGTTTCCGAGGGCTTCCGGATACCAATGCAGGTCCAAGTAATGCAACAGCCTCCGGCCCTTGCTGGTGGAGGCGGTATTGAATTGGGCGAGGTAATAATTGAGATAGGGAAGCAGATTGCCGTTGTTGTAGGGTCCTAAAACGATGGTATCCGGTGCGCTTTGGTTGTTGGTGTATTCCCCCCACCCATAAGCCACGGGGCCCAGGATTTGGGCGCCGGAGTCATATTGGGTAATTACCGCGGCCAGGCTGACGCCCTTTCCGGCAACCTCCGAACAAGCCGCTTGGGCGGGGTGCACCATGGGATGGGTGCTGTTCCAGAGCGCGGGTTCATTGTCCAGGTCGTAGAGCTTGGCGCCCCCGCTGGAAGAATAGCCAACATGTGTCCCCAGGTAATACATGAGCTCGTCCATGTATACGTTATTGTCCGTGGTGACGGGCGGGTCCGCAAAAGGGGAGCCTTTCACGAACGACACGGCTTTCCAATAGGTATTAGTGGTGTCATTAACGGCGGTCACTGGGGGGGTGCAAACACAACTTCCATCCGCGGCGACATATCCCGCCATTTGGAGGGTAATGAGGGAATCGGCTCCGATGTTATTGTTCCCGTGAACGAAGGCGCTGATGGTCGTGGCGGGGGTGCCAGGCGCGGTAACGCCGTTGGGCACCAAGTACCAATCGGATTCGTTGTACCAATCCGTCCCGGCATTGGAGGCGTTATTTTCCCAATTGTAGGCGCTCATGCGGTTCCCGCCCTGCCGGTAGAAAGTGTTGGTTACCGGCACCCCTCCCGCCGCCGTGATGGAGGCGTTGGACCCATAGCTGAAGGGGTTGATGGCGTTGTTGCTTAGCGTGGGATCGATCGTGAAATTGATCGTTTGAGCCAAGAGCGTTGCGGGAAAGAGGGGTAAAAAAAGAATCCTTGGGATTTTTATGGTGGCGTCCTTGATCAAGTTGATGAATTTTATCATGGAATAAATTTTCAAATGGACTGGAGAGGCGGGATCTTGGAATGAAACCGGTTCAATTCAAGGGCGTTGATTGTAAAACGCTTTCCGGATTCCCGGGTGGCTGGGGGAGGATAAAAAGCGGAAAAATTACGGATTTGAGGTCGGAACGGAACGCTGGTAGTTGTTTTCCTTCACCACTTTGAAGGGGGTCCGGTCCTGGTTGAGGACGGTCTGGTAAAAATTCAGCAGGTCCCCGTATTCCTTGCCAGGAGAGATGATCCTCTGTTTTAGGCCCAGATAGCGTTCATAAGTGAGGGTCCCGAAATCAAGCTTGAAGTTGGAAATATATTCGGCGATGGGGTTCGAGATCGAAAGGCTCTTTGGCAGATCGCTGGCCATGTAGCCGGAAGGCAATTTTACGACGACCCGGGTGGTGGAGTTGAAGTTCTGGGGAATCACCACGGGCGTCTGGCGTGTGTCCCGGAGGGCGGCGAAGAAATCCTCAACGTCCTCGAAAACGAGGGGATAAAACTGGAAACCGTCTTTCGTGCCTTGGGTGTAATCCGGAATTTCAAAGGAATAATGGACGTCCAAGGGTTTGGTCAGGTCCCGGTAATCTCCGAACCGGTAATCCAACAGGATTACCCCGGGGAAGCGCTTCGAGAGGCCCTTGAGGACCAGTTCGCGGCGCTTGTCATCCGTCGTTGCCCGGAAAAATTGCCGGAGGGCCAGCTCGGAGGAGCCGAAGGCCTGCAGGTCCACGGTGCATTTCAGGTGCCCGTTGGGGAGGAATTCCATCGTGACATCCCTTTCCTTCCGGTGGTCCTTGGCGCCGAAGGGTGGGGTGGTTTTCCAGGTGACCGGGGCCAGGACCGAAAGGCACTGCTGGCCCAGGGCCGCCAGGGGCAGGACTCCCGGGGGAGCCAGGGATTCGGTAGGGTCCATCCAAATCCAATCCTTGCCCGATTGAACCGCCACCAGGATACCGTCCATCTGGGAAAGGGCGGGCATGTCGCCGATCAATTCGCCGCTAGAGGGAAGGCGGTAGAGGAAAACCTGGGGGTTCAGCTTCATGGCCCGTAATGCGGCCACGAAAATCATGGCGATGTCATGGGAAGTCCCCTTTCCACTGTCCAAAACCTCCTCGATAGTCCGGTCGGGGTTCAAGTAAACGGGCAGGCCCGTGTCCACCCATTCCACCTTCTGGTGGATCAGGTTTTTCACGTCCGTCAGGCGGTCGATAAGGGGAGCCGTGGTGTTGCCGACGGCGTCGCCCAGGAATTGGTCCACAGCGTCCAATTTGGCGTCGATGACCTGCCGGACCCTCTTGCGGTAGGGGAGAACCGCATCATCCCAACTTTTGTTGACGGTGAAGGCCGTCAGGGGTGCCATGTCCTGGAGGGCCGGTTGATAGTTCTCGACCGGAATGGGGGATGGGGGGGCGTCCATGGCGAAGGAAACCGCCTTGTCCTTCGTGGGTAGTTTTTCTTCCGTCATTGTGAGGTTCTTGGGGATCCGGAGCCGGGTGGCGTAAAGTTCCAGCGCCTTGGGCACCTTGATGGACAGCTCCCGGTTGAGTGAGGGAACGTAGTCGTTCCACCGGAAAGCGAAACTGCCTTCCGCGCTGATCGGGCGAGTTTTGCGCGGGCCCGGTTTCGTTTCCTTCTGGGCGTCGCTGTCCGCCAGGAGGGTGGAGGTTTTCGTCTCGAGTGTGTACTTGAGATCCAGGGCTTGGCCCGCCCCCAACTCCGGCAGTTTGGCGGTGGCGATCTTGGAAAGGGTCAAGGGGAGATTTTCCTCCGGCACGGCCCATTGAATCTCGGCTTTTAAGGGCGATTTGGTGAAATTCCCCTTCTCGTCCAGGTCGTAGAGTTGGAGGGTTTGGATCGTGAGGGTCTGCGAATCCTGGTTCAAGGTGGCGATGGGGGGTAGGGGTTTATCGGGTTTCACCCTCGTCGCCCACATTTGATGGACGGTGACCCGCATGCTCTTATCCGCGTGCCATTCCACCTCCGCCGCGTCCTTCATGGACATGGATTTGGGGGCGTTTGGGGCCTGGAACTCATGGGCGGCTTGCGAGAGGAAGAGCTGGGTTTGGACCTCTTCCTGGGAAGGCTCAT
Source organism: bacterium (assembly GCA_035524855.1). GTDB lineage: Bacteria > Oederibacteriota > Muellerivitia > Muellerivitales > Muellerivitaceae > DATKOC01. Next base: position 5,824 of record DATKOC010000130.1, on the reverse strand, counting down.
TCTTGAGCAAGGGCACGGACGAACAACCCGGCAATAAGAGAAAAATCAGGCACAAAGCCGCAAAGGCAGTAAGGAAGGATTTGAAAAAGGACAATCGAATTATTGTAAACCGTTTAATGTGGTCTTTGAATTCTTTCGTGACTTTGTGGCTTCGTGCCGGACTTGGGTTCAAGCTTTGGCTCCGGCATTTTTCAGGGCCTGGACCGCTTCCTTCATGTCCGGCGCCTTGAAGATGGCGGTGGCGGCCACCAGCAAGGTAGCCCCCGCTTCCACTACTTGGGGAGCGGTCTTGGGGGAAATGCCCCCATCCACCGCGATTTCAGGGGCGAGCCCCTGCTGGGCGCACCACTTCGAGAAACGGGCGATCTTGGGGATGACACCCGGCATGAAGGATTGGCCGGCGAATCCCGGATAAACGGACATGAAAAGGACGTAGTCCAGGTCCTTCGCGTAAGGTTTCAGGACTTCCTCGGGGGTATCCGGGTTGACCACCATGCCCGGCTTGCAGCCATCCTGGCGGATCAGGTGGATGGTGTCCCCGGGATCCTCCACCGCCTCGGCGTGGAAGAGGATGTAGGTGGAACCGGCCTTGATGAAATCGGGAATATACTTATCCGCGTTCTCGATCATGAGATGGCTGTCGATGGGGGCCTGGACCTTACCCTTGAGACCGGCGATCACCGGGGCGCCAAAAGTGATGTTGGGAACGAAATGGCCGTCCATGACGTCCATGTGGAGCATGTCGCAACCCGCCGCGACGGCTTTTTGGCAGTCCCTGAGTAGGTTTCCGAAGTCCGCCGAAAGGACGGAGGCTGAGACTTTGATGTCTTTCACGGATATTCCCCCAATAAATTGAGCTTATGGCCACATCCTACACTATTTAGGAATAAGGAGGAATGCCTCAAGGTTGAGAGCATCCCGGCGAATGACCTAAAAATAATGGGGAATATTGATCAACCCGCAACGAAACGAGTAAAAATTTAAAACAGATTTAAAAAAGGCGCGCTCGAGTTTTTAAGAGAGTGAATCGACAATTAAATCCTGCCTCAAGCCGACGCGGCTGGGATTGTTGCTCCGCCCTGGCTGAAATTTATTCTTGGCAAAATCCATTCATCTTTCCTCCCCAAGGTTGAACGATAACTTGAACCGGTTCCAAATGGAAACCTTTCGTGAGGGAAGATGAAGCGGATGATATAATTAGGACGTTTCAATAGCCGTTAACTTCCCCCGTCACGCGCAAAAGTTTTTATTGGCCACGGAAAGCGGACCTTTTTTGCCAACAACAAAGCCGAAAACGTTTTCAAACCATAGCCTCTGCGCGCTCTTGGCGGGGCTCGTGACCCTCCTGCTATCCCCGGCTTGCGCGCGGGCCCAAGCTTGGTCCTCCTGCGCCCAGTATGCCAGCGTGACCATCGGCTCCTACGTCGTGATCACGAATTATTGGAGCCAAGGCAGTTGCCCAGGGAGCCAATGCGTCACGGCCAATACTTCCACAGGAGCCTGGGGTGTTACCCAATTCACGGGGACCTGCGCCCCGGATGTGGCCTCCTATCCGGCCATCTACGCCGGCTGCCATTTCGGCCAGTGCAGTCCCGGCACCAACATGCCCATTCTGGTCAGCAACGTCAATTGCGCCACCAGTAGTTGGAATTTCAGCGCTTCCAATTCCGGCAGCTACGACATCGCCTATGATATTTGGTTTGGCACCTCCACGAACACCTCCAGCCACAGCGCGGAACTCATGATTTGGCTTAATTACCTCGGCAACGCCCCACCCGCCGGCACCCTGCAAGCCAGCAATGTTTCCATCGGCGGATACACCTTTGATATTTATGAGGGGAACATCGGATGGAACTATATCGCTTACCTGATCACCGGCAATGTCACCTCGGTCACAAACCTGGACATCAAGGCTTTCATCAATGATTCCGTGTCACGGGGTTACATCAATACCGGCTGGTACCTGCACGCCATCGAAGCGGGCAACGAGTTCCGCACGGGCGGCGCCCCTTTCGTGACCAATTCTTTCTCCGCGTCGGTTAATGGTGGTTGTTCCGGCGGTACGCCGACCTTCACATTTACCCCCACGAGAACCTTTACTCCCACTAATACCCGAACCAGCACGCCGACGTTGACGCGGACCAGCTCCGCTACGTCGACGGCCACGGTTACGCGAACGAATACCCCCTTGAACACGGCCACTGGCACCGCCACCCCGACCCGGACGAACACCCCGACCAATACGAGGACGGCGACACCGGCCAACACGGCGACCGGCACCCCTACTAACAGCTCCACGGCTACCCGCACGAATACCCCCGCGAATACACCGACCCCTACCGCCACAAGGACCTCGACGGCGACTTCCACGAATACGCCGACGACTACCCCGACCAATACGCGGACGGCAACGCCGACAAACACGGCTGCCGCCACGGCTACCTCCACCCCGACCCGGACGAACACCTTGACGGCCACGAATTCCCCTACCGGAACTGCCACCAATACGTTGACGGCTACGCCATCAAGCACTCCTACGGGCAGCGCCACCCGGACTTCCACCAATACGTCCACCATGACAGGGACCACGACGCCAACCAATAGTTTTACTTTGACGGCTACCCCGAGCCCGACCAACAGCGCCACCCGGACCAATACAGCGGTGAACACGCCCACCAACACGGCCCAGAACACACCGACATTGACGGGGACCAACACGGCTACGCCGACGGCCACAAGCACTTCCACGTCCAGCTCAACGAATACCGCGACCTGGTCCCATACCAGCACCGCCACCCCTACGCCGACGTTGACGCCCACCTTCACGGCAACTTGGACGGCGACGGTGACCGGCACCACTACTCCTACGAACACCTATACGCTCACGGATACCCATACTCCTACCGCCACTTCCACGTATACGGCGACGTCAACCCCCACCCTAACCTTCACCCATTCAAATACCGTCACTTTCACGCCCAGCTTTACATCTACCGCCACGGTCGTGACGATCCCGGTTAACGCGGCCTCCGTTCCGAATTCAACCCAATTACCCGGGGCCTCCAATGTGCCGGTCCTCCAGTTCACCATGACCAATCCCAGCCCTTCCACGGTGACTATCAACGGCGTGACGGTGACGGTTTCCGGGACCGGGAACCCGGATGGCGCGGTAACCCTGACATTGTTGAGGAATGGAACCCCGGCCGGAACCGTGGTGGTCAGCGGGAACAATGCCGTGTTCAACTTAACGGACAGCTTGCCTGCCTCAAGTTCGGTGACTTACCAGTTGGCGGCCGACTTCTCGGGGAGTGCCGGTAACGGGGCCTATATTTTCAGCCTGACCAGCGCCGCGGGGAACAATGGCCAGGCGGTGAACTTCAGCGGTCTTCCGGCCAATGGGGCGATGGTGACGGTCGTGACTTCCACGCCCACGGATACCCCTACCGCTACTTGGACCCCGAAACAAACCGCGACCCCGCAGGTCCCTCCGGTGAAAACCCCCGTGGTTTATCCCAATCCCGACTCGGGGGATAAGGTTTATATCCTCCTGCCGCCCTATTCCGGGAATGAGGCCGTAAGGGTACAACTATTCACGGCGGCCTTCCGGAAAATCCGAGACACGAGTTATGGAATGATTCCCTCCGGAGTTGTTACCGTCAACTTGACCGACCAGTGGGGTTCGTCCTTAGCGAGCGGGGTTTATTACGTGGTGGTTAGCGTCGGGAAGAGCCGAACCATCCAGAAATTACTCGTCCTTCGTTAATTTCCCCAGTCCATTTAAGCCGTCATTCTGAGGCGAAATTTGCCGGAGAATCCATGTTTTAACCGAAAACATAGATCCTTCGCTTCGCTCAGGATGACACCTGCAACTTGTCGGTCGGCGCTTCGCATTTACTGGAACTGTGTTCTGTGTTAGAAGGAAGGCATGAAAAACCAGTCCTTCCAGCGCCGGCTCAAATTCGCGGTCAACGGCATCCAAAGCGCTTGGGAAACCGAATCGAGTTTTCGAACCCATACGTTCATGTCGGTGGGGGTGCTGATTTTTTTGGGATGGCTCAGGCCCGCGCCCATTTGGTGGGCGGTGATTTTCCTGATTATCGGGGGGGTCCTGTCACTGGAACTTCTGAACACGGCCTTGGAGCAGGTGGTGGACCGGCTCCATCCGGAACAGCATCCCATGATCGCCAAGGCCAAGGATTGCGCGGCCGGGGCGGTATTGGTCCTGAGCATCGCCGCCGTGGCCATCTTCATCGCCTTGTTGGCGGCCCACTTCGGCGGCAACCATGGGCCCCTGATCCCGGGTCTTTTTTAATCCTTCCCCGGCTTTTTGGTTTCCAGCGTGGTTTGGGCCATGTCGCTTTCCTTGCCATCCTTGCCCACGGCGGTGACCCCGACCACGTAATCCTTCTTGCTCTTCAGGTGCTTGAGGGTGAGGTTCATGTCGGTGATGGGCTTCCCGGTTATGAGCTTGAACTCCCCCGAGCCGGGTTTCTTGAGATAGCAATTGTATCCCGCCACCTTTTCCGGGCTGGGTTCCCGCCAGGTGACCGTCGCTTGTCCATCCTCCCGCTCGCCGGACAATCCGGTGGGGACGGTCGAAACGGGTTTTTCGGGGGAGCCGAATCGGTAACTGAGGGAAATTTGATGGCCCGTGCCCATATCCCCCAGGGTGGTCAGTGCGTAAGACAGTTCCAAATCCGTCAACTTCACGCCAACCCCCGCGGACAAGCCGGCGAGGCCCTGGAGGGTCCCGAACGAGGCTAGGCGGTAGCCGGCCCGCAGGGCCAGGGTGTCATGGTACCAATATTCGGCGCCCAAGCTTGCCGTCGAGCCGTTGATATCACTCAAACCCCATTTTCCATCAACCCCCAAATTCAGGTTATGGTCCTGGGATAAGTTCATTCGGAATGCGCCGGACAGGTCGAGGGAGAGGGGAAGGGCGGTACTTTCCAGGTTGGACCCCAAATTCAGCAAAGCCAATCCAAAGGAAAGGCCATCCGTGGAGGGGAGCAGTCCCAGCCCGAAATCGGCCGCGAAGGCGGAAGAACCCGTATTGGTTTGAAGCGATTCCTGGATGTATTTCACGTCGACGCCCAATGACAGTCCGTTTGATATCTCCAGGCCGGCGCCGCCGTAAAGGTCCAATCCGGAGGGGGAGAAGGTGCCGTTGGCGACGGGAGCGCCGGAAGTAATGCCGTAAAGATCCACCTGACCAAAGTTAACGAAGTCCCCGCCCAAGGCCCAACCGGCCTTATCGAGCCCTTGCCCGAGGGCTAGGTGTTCCACCGTCAGGTTCTGGGCCCATTGGTTATGGAGGGCGTTGATTTCGTAGCCTTTAAGGCTTGCCAGGCCAGCTGGATTAATTCCCAAGGCGTCCGCGTCGTCGGAAAGACCCCCGAGGGCCCCCGAAAGCGCCGCCTGCCTTGCGCTACTGGGAATGCCCAGCCATGAGGCCGCCACTGGGGAGTAGCCGGCGGAAGCCCTGTTGCCCCCAGCCATCAGGACGCAAGCCAGGCTAAATCCAAGAAAAAATTTTGAGGTGTTCATGGGGACACCACGATTTTTTTCCATAGGGTGGAACGGGTCCCGTCGGCGTAATTCAGCTTAAGCCGGACGGAATAAACGCCCGGCCCGATCCCCGAGGTGGGCCAGCAATTATTGGCCCCATTCGTGAAGTTGAGGCTGGCGACGGATTCGCCGGTGAAACTGAAGACGTCCCATTGGCTTCCGAGAATGGGCCTGTCCGGATAGAGACAGATATTCCCGCCTCGGGGGACTGGCACGGGGGCGAGGACGGCTTGGCCGAGATGGGAGAGGCCTGGAG
>DATKOC010000129.1:0-12307 GCA_035524855.1 bacterium | reverse complement strand
TTTTCAATGGACGCCGCGCGGGGAGTGATCGGCCTTTATCCCGACCCCGAGAAGGGCCCGAGGGGAAGGGAACTTTTCATGGCGCTGGGCGCCTGCCTGGAGCACATTCTTATCGCTGCTCCGGCTTTGGGCTATGAAGTGGTCACTGTGGTGATGCCAAGGGGTGAGGCGGGGCCCGCCGCGCTCTTGAGGCTCAAACCCCTTCCGGAAGCCGCGCCGGAGTCCCTTTTCTCCACCCTGCTGACGAGGCAAAGCCACGCCGGGAAATACCTGGAGGAGGCGGTTGGTGAAGTCCAATTGGACCGGCTCAGGGGAATTCTTACCGCTTCTTCCACCGAAAAAATCCACCTGCTGACGAACTCCAGCCAGCGCCAGGAACTCGTGGGATATTTACATGATCTTTCGCACGAGTTCGCGGCGCTTTACGCGCCCGAGGTGGCCGGATGGTTGAGGACTGAGCCGGAGCCGCCGGAAGGCGTGCCGCTGGAAGTGCTGGGCCTGCCGATTTCCTCCCACTGGCGGTTCAAGCTGCTGAGCCCTTTCGGCTACTCCCGGGAGATCCTGGAGGCGGCCCGGCAGGCGATTTTACGGCAAGGCCACGGCATTGAGGCGCCAGCCTATCTTTTGATGACCACCCCCCAGCCCGGCCCCCGGGGTTACCTGGAGGCCGGGCGCGCGGCCGCTCGGATCCTCTTGACCTTGAGTGAGATCGAGTTGGCCTCCCAAACCCTCACCCTTCCGCTGGGAACGAGGGAAGGCCACGAGTGTTTGCGCGAGATTTTCAGCTCCGGTCCTGGGGTGGAGCCTGTCTTGCTATTGCGTTTGGGTAAACCCGCCCACAAAAGCTGGCCCAGGACATTCCGGCGGCCCCTGGAGGATTCGCTAATGAGGGAAAATCCGGGTGAAAAAATCGCGGGAAGGGCTTGAACCCGGCCGGAGGTCTTTAGATACTACTTCCCTCTTAAAAGCGGTTCATTCCAAAGGAGGAAGAAATGCCAGCTCAAGTCGGACAAAAAGCCCCGGACTTCCAGGGCCAAGCGTTGATGCCCAATGGTGAGTTCAAGGACGTGAAGCTCTCGGACTACAAGGGAAAGTGGCTCGTGTTGTTCTTCTACCCCCTCGATTTCACTTTCGTTTGCCCCACCGAGATCAAGGCCTTCAACGAGAAGTATGAGGACATTAAAAAGATGGGGGCCGAGGTCATCACCTGCTCCACCGACAGCAAATTCAGCCACAAGGCGTGGCAGGAAAGCAGCCTGGGCAAGCTGAAGTTCCCCCATCTGGAGGACAATTCCCACCAGATTTCCCGCTCCTACGGCGTTTTGCTGGAGGAGAAGGGGTTCGCCCTGCGTGGGACCTTCATCATCGACCCGGACGGCAACCTAAAGCACGCTACCGTGAACGATACGGCGGTCGGGCGCAACGTGGAAGAGACCATCCGCACCTTGGCGGCCTTCGAGACCGGCAAGCTGACCGGTTGCGGCTGGACCCCGGGTCAAAAGACCTTGAACTAAAAGTTTTTAGTTCGAAGTCCCGAGTTACGAGTTAAGGAAGGGAGGCGGAAAACCGCCTCCCTTTTTTATTTAAGGCATGGGCCGGGTCGTGGAAACGTCCTCCGAAGGAGGAGGAAGTTCCGTGTCTTCCGATGACTTGATGATGAGGCTCTTTCCCTTCAGGAGAGGAAAGAAGAACCGGCTGGAAAGCCGGGGAGTATAGAGGTGATGGGACAACCCGGGCCCTCCCACGTGTTTGCCGTTGAAGGTCCATTCCGAATTATCCCTAAAAACCGACAAGGCCGGTCCTGGGCACAATGTTTGGCCATGGGTGATACGGAGGTCGTTCGCTCTCGGGGATTCGAGCCGCTTTTCGTAGGGCGTCCAGTAAAGATTTCGGGCCCGCAGTGGAAGGCGGATGTTGACGTCCCAGACCTGTGCCTGGTTTCCATGGATTGAAATGACGTCGACCAGTGGGGCCCCATTTTTTTCGTGGGGGATCTGCACGGAATAAAGCAAATGAACCCCACCCAAATCTTGATGCCCCCAATGCCAGGATTTCACGAAGCGGTCGAGGGGAACCGTTCCAAAATGGTGGTCATGGTAGCCCTTGCCCACAAAAGCCACTTCCTTTTTGGTGTCACCCGATAAGGTGACCCATTCCAAGGTTCCTTCCACGTGGCAAACCGGGGCCGCCAAGACCCAAGTATGGGTTGAAAAATAATCCCCGTCAGGATCCCGGTTGTCCTCAACCCGGAAGGAACGGGGCGTGAAGAAAAGCCGGGCTCGGAGGGTGGATTTTCCCCCTTGGCCAGGCGCCTGGACGGTTAACACATAGGAAGGGGGATCACCCCTTTCGTCCCAATTGAACCGGTTGGGTCCCAAGAGGACGGCTCCGTGTTTGTCCGAAGCTTTAAGGGATTTTTGCGAGAATTCCTGGAGGCTTTCCACGACCATTCTTCCCTTGTGGAAGAGACGGAATGAGACGCCGCCGTAATCGAGGGGGTTCGGGGAGGCCGGATTCAGGGAAGAGTCCACCAGCGGGGATTTCGTTTTTTCCCAATAAGTTTTTAGGCTATCTTGGTAATAAGCGGAGAAAAGATTGCCCGCGTGGAATTGGATGACGAAGGAATAGCCGGATTGGTCATCCGTCCCGTCGAAGTGCCACCATTCATAGGCTCCCGGGTTTGTTTGCGGACGGTGAAAGTCCTGATCCACTCCAAAAAGCAGGTTCATGAATGACGATCCTCATCCTTTATTGGTGGCTGCTCTCGGCCTGGCTGGTTTTTTGCGCCTGGGACAACACCCGTCTTTTCCTCAAACCCAAGCCATCGGATCCCCGGCGGAAAAAATGGCCTTTCGTCTCCATCCTCATCCCTGCCCGCAACGAGGAACACCGCATCGGCCCCTGCCTGGAAAGCTTAAGCCGTCAGGATTATCCCAACTACGAAATTATCGTGTTGGATGACCGCTCCACCGATGGGACGTCCAATCTAGTGAAGGATTTCGCCAAGCGCAATAGACGCCTGAAAGTGGTCCGGGGAAGGGAACTTCCGAAAGGCTGGCTGGGAAAACCCTGGGCCTGCCAACAACTCTCCCAAAAGGCCCGGGGTGAATGGTTTTTCTTCATTGACGCGGACACCTGGCACGCGCCCGAGGCCTTGAAGCAAACCGCGCAAATGGCTGAGGAAAAGGGCGCGGATGTTTTGACCCTTTTCACGCGGCAGGTGACTCATACCGCGATGGAGGCGCTGGTCATCCCGGTGATGGCCTATACCTTGTTGGCGTTCCTTCCGGCCCGTTGGGGTTTGAGACCGGGCAGTTTTTTCAACCGTTTCGCGGGCGTCAGCGGCCAATTTGTTTTCATCCGCCGGTCGGTCTACCGCGCCTTCGGCGGGCACGAGCGGGTCAAGGACGAGATCGTGGAGGACCTGAATTTCGGGAAATTGATCGTCCAAGGGGGATACAAACTGGTTTATGGGGACGGCTCGGACATTTCCTTCTGCCGGATGTACACCAACGCGAGGGAAGTGTGGCACGGCTTTTCCAAGAATTTTTTCCCGGCGGTTCGGTTTTCCCCGATTTACTTTCTAAACGCCCAGGCGGCGCTGCTTTTGGACGGCGTAGCCCCTTTCTTGGCCCTGTGTTTCGGCCCCCACACCCCGGTTTTTTGGCCCGCCCTGGCGCTGGCTTTGGTCTCACTCGCCGTCAGGGGAATCCACGCCTTGAAATACGGGTTTCACGCGGTGTCGGTGTTTTTCCACCCCGTGGGTTGCCTGCTCTTTTCGCTGATCGGATTCAATTCGGTGGGGTGGTTTTGGTTTGGCGGGGGACATTGGAAGGGCCGAACCTTGGGGAGAAATCATGATTAATTTGAATAAATTGAAACCCCAAGCGTGGTGACGTCAAACTTTTCCTTTGAATTCCTGTCATAGCCTTCGATGATTTTTCGGGCCAAGAAGCCCTGTTCTTTTTTGAAATAAAAGAAAAACCGACTGTCGGGAGAATCCACCGGGCCGAGGACGGGGTTTTCCCTCGAGCCGAACAACCGTTCAATGAAATCGGCCGGCAAGTCCGGGGGGAAGTTAAAGCTCGCGAGCAGGTCGCGTCCCGCGCTCGCCACCTGGATCCCTTGGTTTGAACCCAGGTTGATGGCCCAAAAGGCCAGCCTACCCGTTCCCTCACTTAACATGACATCAAGGGAATCACCCTCCTTGGACAGTTTCATATCCCCGTTTTCAGCTGTTTGGCCCCCTAATTGCCCCTCCGGGAAGTCGAAGAGGGACGAGGTTTTCTTTTCCTGGTAATCGTAAACGATCAAGTGATTGGCGCTTAAGAAATACACCTTCTGGCCGTCGGGCGACCAGGTGGGGCAGCAAACGGCGGCGAACGGGGATCCTTGGGCCGCCGCCTGCGAATTGAAAACCACTTTGGGTTTGCCCCGGCTCCCAAAATTCTCATCCAGGTCGAATATGGTGATTTGGAAATCCTTGTCGTAAACACAGGCGATTTTAGTTTTGTCGGGTGAGAGGGCCGCCTGGTAATAGGCCCCTCCGATGACCTTCTGGTTGACGCTTCCGTCCCCGCTGACGACATAAATTCCATCGCCATTTCCATAAGCGAAGAAAACATCATGGGGTCCTTTACCTGGGGCATGTTCCGCGCAGCCCACAAAAAGAAGAAGGAAAGGGAAAAGAAAATTTCTTGCCGGGAAGGGTCTCAACCTCGAGTTGAGAAGGGTGGGAAGGATCAATTTTTGGGTGGATTACTTGGGTTTTGCTTTTTCTTGGCGATTTCCTGTTGGACCATGGAAATCCATTCCTTCACATCCTTCTTGGGTTGGGGCGGGGTTGGAACGAGCGGGCGGGAGGGCATGTTGTTGGGGCTCAGTAGGCTGGGGCCCGCGGCCTTGGCTTTTTCCTTGGTCTTATCCACATAAGTTTTTTGGAGGTCCTCCAAGACTTCCCGCAAGACCTTTTTTTCCTCCGCGTTTAAATTGCCTGAAGTTTTCTTGACCAACGAGGAAATCATGTTGATCGTGATGCGGGCCCGGGCCAGGTTGATGTCCTTGTCCCGGTAATAGGGATGGACCAGCTCGCCCAAATCGATCTTGGCCGAGGAGGCCAGCATGAGAACGAGGTCGATGAAGTAATAATCGGTGATGCCCCATTCGCGGTTGTCTTTGTAATTTTCCGTTAACGCCATGGTTTTCCTAAAAGTCTTATGAGTGTTTTCGTATCCCTTTTTTGCCTTTGGCAAAAGCAACCTCAACTCAAAACTCAACATTGAAAATTCATCATTGCCCGTCAGCTACTCCCGCTCCCCGCTGATCACGCGGACCACGCGGATCCAAGCGTCCCTTTCCTTGCCGAATGATTCGTGGGAACGATGATAATCTTGTTTTTCCAGGAATTCATTCAATTCTTTCAACAGGGCCTCCAAGGCTTTTTTACCCGTTTCGTAAAGGCTTTTCCGGTGAGTGGCATTGATTTTTTCCTGGAGGATCTTTTCCAAGTGGTTCAAGCAAAGGATTCCGTGGGTCTTGAACGACTCCCGGAGCTTTTCCGATTGCTCCCAGGCCGCCGCGAACTGCTGGATTTGGGAAAGGTCCCGTTTTTTCTCTGATTCGCAGATCGGGCAGGGCTTGGGGGAGGTTTTCTTCCAGAATTTCGGGCCGTCGGCCAATTCTTTCAAGCCTTTTTCCAACAGGCTCGCGTAAATGACCGACATCCCCAGGTGTTTTCCCTGTTGGACGCCCATCCAGGCGTGCCGCCGACAGAAGCCCCTGGATTGGAACAAGGCTTTCCTGGAGACCGGATCGGTGACCGATTCCTCCAAGAGGGATTTTATATGCTCATGGACATAATCTTGAAGGAGGAAACAAAGGGGGCAGCGATCGGGTTTGAGGATATCCAAGAATTTATCGACATCCAGGGAAATGGGCATGGAACTGTGGTTCGGTGGAGTTCTTAAAAAAGTTTCTTGAACCAAATCGACGTCTTGGCCGGGTCCTTGGCTTCATACTCGGTTCTCTTTCCCGTGTAACCGCTCACGGGAGAAAGGCCGCCCACGGGAGGCTTGGGTTGGTTCGGGTTGACGAGGGAAGCTTCCTGGCGCTTCGACCAGAAATACCAGCCCCCGCCGCCGCCCACCAAGACCAGCAAGACCCACATCACCCAGCCCGACCCGCCTTTTTTAGGGGAGGTGGGGGTTGAAGTGTCCATGATGGGGGGTTGCATCGGGGTGTTCTGGGGAGTGGAGGCCTGGGTGATCGCGGCCGAGTCCGGGGTGGAAGTGGAAACGATCTTGTTGGTTCCCTTGGTGCGCTTGATTTTCTCGACATAGGAAGCGGGAGCTGATTCGGGTTTTTCGTTCTCGACGGGCATTCCAGTATCAGCCGTTGTGGTGGTGGGAACTTCCGTCGGGGTGGATTCGGGGCTTAGGACGGTCTCGGGCGCCTTCTGGCTCTTCACTTCGCCCTTGCTTCCGCAGGCTGGCAGGACCAAGGCCGCGGCGATGAGTAGGGCAAAAAAAGTTAAGCGATGGGTCAAGGTGTTCAAAGGTGTTCTCCCTGGTTATCTGAAACCGCCTTTATTTTACCCAAGCCTTTGGAGACTGGGTAAAGGAAAAGACCAGAAAACCCAAAACGTCGCACAAAAGACAAAATATTCACAAGAGGTGGGGGTTGGTTTCCACGAGGCCCACTAAATACATGACGCAAAAAAATCATAATTATGGCGGAGAGGGAGGGATTCGAACCCTCGAGAGGGTGTTACCCCTCCAACGGTTTAGCAAACCGTCGCCTTAAGCCGCTCGGCCACCTCTCCACGGGCTTAAAAAATATTTAATTTAAGTTTAAAGTACAAACCAGTAATAAAAAGACCCAACGAAGGGTGCGGAAGTGTTTCTTCTTAATGGAAACTTTCGTCCCGCCGCCTTCGGCGCCGCGCGAACCCACGGTTCTCGTCCTTCTGCCCACTTAGCCACGTGGAAGGGACGGAAATTCCGTTCCTTCCATATGGCGGAGGGTGCAGGACTCGAACCTGCAAGGGGTTTCCCCCGGTGGATTTCAAGTCCACTGCCTTACCAATTAGGACTAACCCTCCATCTCCGTCAAACACTTGCGCTACAACGATTTGGGATCACCCACCGAACCCTTGCGCTTTCGAAAAGCCCTCTGGTGTCATTCCCGTGTCATTGGCCAACATCCGGACACGTCTCAAGGCTTCCTTTCGGTCGCCCCGGTCGATGCGGTCGTACCTTCTGAAGACCGCGTGCGTCTTATGTCCTGAGATTGACATGATCGTGGAATCACTGACCCCGGCTTTCCGGAAGTTCGTGACCGCGCAGTGCCGTAAATCGTGGAAATGAAAGTCCGAAATACTAGCACGTTGGCACGCCCTTAAGAAAGCGGTTTTTGGGTCCTTCAGGCCGTGGCCCCTGAAATTGAAGACAAAAGGACTGCCCAAAACCTTGGGAACTTTCCGGAAAAGGTCGATCAAACCCTCATCCAGCGGTATCTCCCGGCTCTCATGGGTCTTGGTATCCTCGGACTTCAAGGTGATGACACCTTCCTTCAAGTCCACCTGGTCCCACTTAAGCCCCGTTATCTCGCCCCGCCGCATGCCGGTGACATAAGCCACCTGCACCACGGGCCGGTAATGGGGGGAGCAGTTCTCCAAAAGCCTCCGGTATTCCTCGGGCGTCAACGTCCGGTTCCTTGAAATCTCCCGGAACATCCGCACTCCCTCCACCGGGTTCCGGTCGATCTTCCGGTCCAGGACCGCCCTTCGGGCGATGGTCTTGAGACAGGCGATCTCGCGGTTCAAGGTGGAGCCCTTCAGGCTCTTGCCCTTTTCCTCGGCCTTCTTTTTGCGCTCGGTCAGGTAATCCTCCACCAAGCTGGGCGTCAGGCTCTCCAGGGGCCGCCCGCCGAAAAAGGCTTTGAGGGCCTTCACCGAATGGGTGTCCCTTTTGTAGCTTTTCTTCCTCGCCAGTGAAAAAGCCAGGAAGGCTTCCGCCGCCTCGTCGAAACTCACCTGCGGTTTATCGCTGGGCAGGAATTCCCCCGCCACGATCTCCTTGGTGTGCTCCGCCAAGATGCGCTTGGCCTGGGCCAAGGGTATCTGGCCCAGCCTTACCCTTTTGCGCTTCTGGTAGCCCCCTTCCTTCACGAAGTAATCCAGGAAATACCCCTTGCCGTCCTTGCGGAGGTGTTGGGGCAATCCATGAACATTAGGTTTGCTCATAACTGCCTCCTAATGTCCCCAGCAGAAGGCATTTTACCAGTCGCCCCGGAAGAAAGGGGGACGGGTTTTTGGAAGACCTGGTCGAAGATGGAAGCCCATATCCGGGGGTACTTGCCCACCTTCACGAAAGGCAAGATCCCCGTCTGCCGCCAGTAGCGAACGGTATTCACCGACACCTTGGCCAGCTCGGCCACCTGCCTTTCCGACAAGAGACAGTCCCGGCTAGCTGCCCTACGGTCGATCCTCCTGCGGTCCGTCATATCCGGCCTCCTTCGATGGAAGTAGATAGATATAAGTCCCCGAAGGGGACACCTTCGGGGAAAGGTGTGGAAAACCCCACCCGTCCCGTCAGGGACACCACGGGGGGTTTTCCACGGTGTTGCAGTTCGTCTTTCGTCTTAACTCCTAACTCTTTAAGTCCTGCACCCGCAGCCACTAGGTTGTTCAAGAAGCCAGCCCCCACTCCCGTATTCCAGGTCATCTTTATTGATCCTGGGGGAGTGGGGGCTGGCGTCGAAGAACAACCGAACTCCTTGTGGGTGCGGGTGTTCCGCTCTTTTTGGGCTTTAAGCTGATTTAAGCTCCGGATTAAGTCCTGGCCCCTCATGCCGTCACCCTTTCTTGCCCGTCCTCGGGGCCTGGGGTGGTCAAGAGCGGGTCCTTTACGAAGGGAAGGTAGCCGCCCTTGAGGGTGACCCAAGGCACCCGGCAGAAGGGAAGCCCCACGACCTTTTCGTAAAAGGAAAAGCCCCAGAGGGGCAAAGCCTGCGCGTCCCCCTTGAGGAAGCTCTCCAGGCCATGGGCCAGCCGGACTGCATGGTCCTTGTCCCGGCTGACGATGAGCCTGAAGGCGGTCGGGAAGTCCCGGGTCAGGTTCAGGACCAAGGCGGTCATCTTGTCCCGGTTGTAGGGCGTGTGCTCGTACTCCAGGACGAAGGCGTAGTCCTTGCCGGCCAGCCGCCCGGTGAAGAACCCGTCCGGGGTCCTTTGGTGGACCCGGTGGAGCTTGGCCCCGGCCAGGTCCCAGCCCTTTCCGGTCTCCAACGCGCGCTTCCAAACCATCTTCAAGCCGCACCGCATTTCGTAGTCCGAGAGCCAGGTCAGGTTTTCCAGGCCGCCCTCGTTCTCGATCTGGATGCGCATGGCCAAGACCCGCTTGTCGTGCTCCCGCTCAAAGGTGTTGATATGGGCGGAACGGATCTCCGGGGAAACCAATATCCGGGCCGTCTTGGAGAGAAAGGCCAAGGCCGGTCGGCTGAGGAAGTAATAGGTGTCCTCGTTGGGGAGGTTCTGGGTCTTGAGGATAAGACCCCTCTCCAAGAGGCCCTTCAGTCGGGTCCAGGCCGTGACGTGGGACTGATGGGGGTGGAACTTGCGCTGGAAGAGCTTGGTGGTGATGAACTTGTTGGAATGGATATAGGCCAGGGCTTCCGTATCCCTGGGGTCAAGGGCCCCGGTGTCCGGGGCCCCCGCCTTTTGGTTCAAGCCGCTTTTTGGGTTCATGGCGGTCAACCCATCAAAGACCCAAGGCCTTCATCGTTCGGGGTGTCAAAGCCCTTTTTGGACTTCAAATACCCCTCCAAATTGCTTTCATTGGTCTTGTCCCACCCTCCCCGCCTGGGAGGGATCTGGATGTTCTTGGTCATGGGGTTGGGGGTTGCCGGGCTCAAACGAACGGCGAAGACATTGGGTCCATTGGGACCCACCACCTTGACGATGGCTTGACCGGTCTTGAGCCCCTTGATCTGGTTGGGGTGGAAGATGAACTTCTCCACCGGAGGCTTGGAAAAGCCGACCATGCCCCCGTCCTTTCCGTAGGACTCCACCTTATAGTTCGTGTCCCTCTCGGTGCCGAACTGACGGGCGAAATACTCGGCGGTTTCCGGGTCGTCCAACCCCAGGATGATCTTGTTCCGGGCCGTATTGATGACCTGTTCCATGAATTCGTCCGAAATACCCCTCAAGTCCCCCAGGGACTGGTGGGCCAGGAAGATATTCACCTGGGCTTCCCGGCACTTGTTGATGAAGTCGATGAACCGGGGATAGGCGAGGTTGTAGAACTCGTCCAAGAAGACCCGGAAGGGTTTTTCCGGTTTTTGGTAGTAGCGGTTGGCCACCTGTTCCGAGAGGTCCATCATGGCCATGATGGACAAGGCCTTGGCATCCTCCGGGTAACGAGCGGCATTGGGGGAGAACAAGAAGACCTTATCGTTCTCGAAGACGTCCTTCATGGTGATGGAAGGGGTACGGACATTGATGAGGGGCGCCCATTCGCTGTTGCAGAACCGTTGGAGCTTGTTGATGAGCCCTAAGAGTTCTTCCCGGCGTTGCTTGGCCGGTTTTTGGAGCCATTGGGTCCTGAAGTAGAAGGCCTGGGGGGAATTAGGGTTCTCCGCGCAAAGGGCCTGGATGGACCGGAAGGTGTCCGTTTCCTGGGTCGCCAAAAGAAGGTCTTGGAAGGTGATGACCCCAAAGTGTTTCTTGAGCAGGGCGATGAGGTTCTTGAGGAACATTTCCGCCAGCTCCACGTAATAGGGCTCCGAATGCCGGGTGTCGTAATAAAGGGCGGTGTGGAGTCGGTTGGCGATGGCGTCCGGATCGTCCCCGTAAAGAGGGTTGTAAGTGAGGGAGTGGGTGAAGTTGTTCAGGGTGAAGTGGTAAAGGGAGATGGACCGGCATTGTTCCTTTTCGGTTTTGTGGACATAAAAGGAAACGTCCCAATCCATGTTTCCCTTCACGTCATAGATGAAGCATCCCAAACCCTGGGCGATGGTTTGCTCGATGAAGGGTTTCAGGACGAAATGGGTCTTGCCGGACCCGGTCCCGCCGACGATCTGGACATTCATGTGGAGGGAGTCGGTCGGGATGATCTGGGAGGATTTGGAGCCAAGTTTGAGGGAAAAGGGGTCCTTTTTAGGCCTGAACTTTTCGAAAAGTTTCATCAAAGAGTCGGTCTCGAAAAGGTGGGCATAGAGGAAGAAAAGCCCGGCCCCCGTAAAAAGCAGGACAACGTAGAAGTAGGCTTGGCTATATTCCTGGACGAATAGGTCCCAAAAAGCGATGGAGGCCGAAAGACAAATGGGGATTTGGACCAAGAAGCTCGTCCCCTTCTTGATATCCGGGACGAAAAGAAGGGCATAGGGGACCAGCCAAAGCAAGATCCAATAGCCAAGTAGGTGGTGGTTATCCAAATCCATGTGGACCGGATAGTTATTGAAGATTTGGGAATAACCGAGGAAGGGCCGGAATAGGTTTAAAAGGATTACCAATAACGGCGGGGACACCAAACCAAGAATGATCTCGTCAGCCGTAAACTTGTTTTCGTTCGTCATACCGCACCTGGCTTTCCGGGTTTAGCCTCGGACAAGCAAGCCAAGCGGGGTCACCCGCCCGGCTATTTCTTGGGCGGAGGTGGTACCCTTTTTTTGAAATCGACGTCATCGCGTTTACGGCCAAGGTATCTGGCTTCAATGGCCCGGCGGATCAGTTCCGCCCGGCTCACCCTTTCGGATTTCCGGCGTTCAACTTCAGCGTCAAGAACGTCCAGAATTTCCTGGGTCAGGTGCACCAAAACCCTGATGCCGCCAAATCCTTGATTCCCGCGATGTGTCTTTTCCATGGCGATATGTATATTCCTCCCGTCAAAATCCGTCAAAACTATTCATATATATTAGGTATATATCCATTAGAGTCAAAAACTATTTATGTATTTAAAAACAAAGGGGAATTTGAAGCGGGGCCGGAATTAGGTATATACCGATGAAGATTTTTTTAATGATTCCGGCGGCTATATTCTTCATCGGGGAATTTTATCTTCCCATCAGAGGTTAAAAGAACGAGCGAATCGGCGTCAGGATGGCCGAAAACGAATTGCCCTTCTCTGTCCTGGCGGAACAAGTGATACTTCGAGGCATCCAGATCCAAGTAGCCGCCATACTTTGCGGGAATGGGATTCCATTTCAAAGCCCTGGAAAGGGATTCAAAAAGTTCCTTTCTTTCCATTTCCGAGAATTCGTAGGGCCTATCCTTGAGTTTGGACTTGGGAGGATCTTCTCCGACGATCTC
>DATKOC010000128.1:0-21983 GCA_035524855.1 bacterium | reverse complement strand
ATTCGCGATGGACTCGCCGCCAAAAGAAGTCTCAAAGGCCCATTTGAAATCCTTGAAGGTGCCGCTGGTAAAAAGGCGATCCTCCACGTTCCAGAGATAAACCCGAAAGTGGTTGCGGACCGCGTCGTCCGTCACCAGTTCCATCTCGCCCATTTCCTGGATCCGGCCGCCGACCGAGAGGTCCAAGTCGTCGTTCTTGAAGATCTCCGCCGCCTTTCCCCGGGCCGCGAAGCCCAGCAGCAACAGGACCGCCAGTACCCATTTCTGAAGATTTTTCATCGCCTTCCTCCTTGTTTATTTACGGCTAAAGCTTGTGAGCTCCGCTATGAAACCACCGGTTCCCCGGAATTTCGCCATTCCTTATTTTGCCGACCCGAAAATCACGTCGTAATGGATCTCGATGTCGTCCTTGCAGTCAATGGAAGTCACCAGCAGTGAGATCGAGGGCGGCTTGACCTGGAAATCGGTCATTTTCAATTTCTGGACGCCTTTCAGCCGGATTTGGTCCCCCGTGATGGCGGCCTCCGCGTTCAGGGTGACGGGTACGGTGACCCCCGCAACCGTCAGGTTGCCCGAGGCCGTCATCTTCCCGGAAGCGAGGGTCTCGCTTTTCAGGACAAACTTGATCTCGGGGTTTTCCTTGGCCTTGAGGGCCTTATAGGCGTTGTCATCCAGGCCCGATTCCTTCGATTTCAATTGGGTGACGGGAACCACCAAGGCCATTTCGGCCACACCGTCCTTCTTGAGGGCCTTGGCGAGGTCGCCCGAAGCCTTTAAGGCCGCCGAACCCTGGAGGGCCTTGGCGCCGATCTCGAATTTATGGAGGGTGGAATCACCCGCGAGGTAGAGCACGCTTCCCTTTTGGAGGGTCAGCAGGGAACCGCCTTGGGGAGCGGCGATGTCCTTCACCGGGCCCACCACCGAGGCGGGCCTTTGGGTAATGGGGGGTTGGGCATTGGCCATCAACTGGTTGCCCGAAAAGCCGGATTTGGGGGTGGCGGCCGGGGTCGCCTGGTCGGCCGAAACGATGGGTGAGGATAGGACCAGCAAACCAGCCATCATGAGTAGGGACAGCTTTAACTCGTTCATCTTTCTCTCTCCTGAATTTGAATTGAACATCCATCACCCTTAAAGCATCGAAGATGCCATTTAAAATTCCCCCTAAAATAAGGCTTTTAGGGGTCATCCAGGGGTTAAGGCGGGGGTTTTATTGCCCCCCAACCATGGCGCCCAAACCATAGTTGACGCGTTTACCTGGAGCCATCCCTGATCTTGCGCACATATTGCCCGTGTTTCACGGGCATCTGTATGACCTAATTCATAAAAATTTGATTTTTTATGGGTTTGCTTTTGTGACCCAGCTCATAAAAAAAACGATTTGATTGTAGGATTTTCTAAGGAATCCTTAAAAACGCCCCAAAAAAGAAAATAAATCCTGATAAGGACTTTAAGGGCGGAGGATTTGAATTTTGGAAATTGGTTTGAGGAAATCCGGGAAAGGAATCAGGCCCGAGGTGAAATTGAATCCGTGTCTTGGATCAGGGGTTGAACAAGCGGGCAAGGCCGAAAGCCGCCCCGGCGGCCGCCAGGCCGATCAAGGTGACGGTAACCGCCCCCTTGAAGGGATTCTGTCCCGTGAAGCGCGCCTTGAAGTAGCCAAAAACGAGCAGGCAGGCCAGGGTCAGGAGCGCCGAAACCTTGAGGCCTTCCACGGGGGTTGGCAGGAAGAAGTAAGCCGAGAGGGGAATAAGGCCGCCCGCCGCGTAAGAAAGGCCGATACGCAGGGCGCTCAGGAAAGCCGCGCGTGGGTCCGGTTTTTCCAGGCCCAGCTCAAAGCGCATCATGAAATCCACCCACTTTTCATGATCCCTCGAGAGTTCCGAGGCAACCTGGGATTGGACCGCCGGGGAGAGGCCGTAGGCGGCCAGGATCTCCTTCACTTCCTCCTCTTCCTTATGGGGAATCTCCCGCACCTCACGCGCCTCCCGCTTTTGCTCGCCCTCGTAATGCTCGATCTCGGTGCGCCCCGCCAGGTAGCCGCCAAGGCCCATGGAGATGGTCCCCGCCACGATCTCGGCCAGGCCCGCGATCACGATGATGTTGTTGCTGGGGACGGCGCCGCTCAAGCCCGCGGCCAGGGCGAAGGGAACGGTGAGGCCGTCCGAGATGCCGATGACGAAATCCCTCAGGGCCGCGGAGGATCCGGTGTGTGCTTCCGCGTGATGGTGGTGGTGATGCGGCAGGGGTAAGGGCATTTCTATTCCTAAATATTAAGAATTTCTAAAAACCCCTTTTTAACCACTGAGACACAGAGAGCACAGTAAAAGAAAAGGCTTAAAATCAGTCGTTTTTCAGCTGTGTCCCCGTGCCCCTGTGGTGAAATTTAAGGTTTTGTCAGAGCCTCTAAAGAGTAAAGCGGCCCCATGGGCCTGGAAGCCTGATCTTAAACCAAGGGGGAGCCCACCTCAAGGTCTTCAACCCATAAAAAAAGCCCCGCGGAATGAACCGTGGGGCTTTGGAACCTAACGGGCCGGCGGCCCGGAGGCTCAGCTGATTTTAATATCCACCGTTTTTTCCTTCGCCTCCTCGCTCTTTGGGACCGTCACCGTCAAGACCCCGTCCGTGAACTTGGCCTCAACCTTGTCCGCCTTGATGCCGTCGGGCAGGACGAAACTGCGCCGGAAAGAACCGTAGTAGCTTTCCACGCGGTGGTATTTCTTGTCCTCGGTCTTCTTCTCCTCCTTTTTTTCCCCTGAGAGGCTGAGGACGTTCTTGTTGATGGAAATCTTAATGTCTTCCTTTTTCATGCCGGGAATCTCGGCCCGCACCGAATATTCCTGCGGCGTCTCCGAGATATCCACGGTGGGGTAAAACTCGCCGACCTTGGCGGGGAGTTCCCAATCCTTCGGGAAGTCCATGAACTCGTCAAAGAGCTGGCGGATGCTCCTGTCAAAGGCCCAGGGCCTCAAGAGCGACAGGGCTTTTCCCCCGTTTCCTTCCGTTTTCGTAATGGCCATAAAACGCCTCCTTCCACTCACGAATCCTGTCTTCTATATAAGACTTTTGCCGCGGATTGTTTATGACCAGGATCAATCTTGAGTTTGAAGACCGGGGGAAGAGGGCGCTGGAACGGAAAAACAAAGGGTTAAACCCATACCCAGCCCGGCGGGTTGAGACCGTTATGGTAAGGCCCGCCGTAAATTTTTAGCCGCCTTGCGGCAGCCCTTCCAGGCCTCGGCCTTCCGCCGCCCAAGTTCCACCCGCCAAGGCTTCGCCTCGGGGAAGCGGGTCCGTTCCTTTTTAAGAAGCGATAGGGCCTTGTCCCAATCCCGCCAAGCGCCCAACCGGTCCTGGAGTTTCCGGCACAATCCCGCGATTTTCCGCCTGCGATTCGGCATGAGGAACCCCAGTTCTTCCAAGGTATAACGGACTTTTTTCGCCCCCACGCGGAGCCGGTGCAGGCTTCGGACACTGGGATTTTCCCCGGCGGTGTTTTTCAAGGCCTTCCCCAGTCGCCGGCGTTCTTTCTTGAAACGGCGGTGTATTTCCCGGCGCATCCCGGCTTCGCCCCCTGGGATTTTGGGTTTCCCTAAAGCCCGCGGGAGATTCTCCATCCGCCGCGCGACCGATGGGGAACCCAGGTATTCCCGGATTTCCAACTCCAAACCCCGGCGCAAATCCTCCTGGGAGTTGACCCACCGTTCCAAATCCAGGGAAGGACCCTTGAGAATGGGGAGGGAAGCCAAGGTGGCACAAAGAACCTCCTGGTCGCGCAAGGCATTTGTTTGGCGGGCAATTTCCTTCAACCCATCCAAAGGGTCCTTGATGGTCCCCGCCGGAATACAGGATTTCATAAGCCCCAGCAGGGTCCGGATGCGCCTTAAGGAGACCCGGAAATCATGCAAGGCCTCGGGCCCGGAACCTTGGAGGAATTTTCGCCGGCTCCGTCCTAAATCCTTAAAGGCTTTATTCAACCGGCCGATGACCGAGGGGGAACGGGCGGGTTTCTTCAGGGTGTGCTCCATGAACCTATTTCATCCCTCCCCGGCTGAGGCCGCATATGACAGGGTGCATCAAGCGTGGAGCGCCTTTTATGCCCGAAATCATACGCGTTTTCCCGGTTCCGGCCGATGCTGAAGCCGGGGGAAAGCATGGGCGCCAACCAAGAAATCGCCGAGATGTTCAACACCATGGCCGACATCCTGGAGATCGAGGACGTGGAGTGGAAACCGCGGGCCTACCGCTCGGCCGCGCGGTCGCTTTTGTCCCTGGGGCGGGACGTCCGGGAGCTTTACCGCGACGGGGGACTGGAAAAGCTCGAGGAGATCCCGGGGGTTGGCGAAGGCCTCGGGCATAAGATCGTGGAATTCCTTGAAAGCGGGAAGATTCGGGAGTTTGAGCGATTAAAGAAAAGCCTCCCCGGCGGCATGCGGGAACTTTTGAAGGTGCCGGGCCTGGGTCCTTATCGCGCCGAGAACCTCTATCACCACCATATCGAGTCGCTGGGCGACTTGAAGCGCGCCGTGAGGGAACACCAGGTGGCCACCCTGCCGGGCTTTGGGCCCCAAAGCGAGGAGCGCATCGCCGAAAGCCTGGGCCTTAAAAAAACCCACCAGGACCGGTGGCCCCGCGAGGCGGTCCTGCCCTCCGCCAACCGCGTCCTGCTGGCCCTGCGGCGCACGGGCAAACTGGATCGGCTGGAGCTGGTGGGGTCGCTCCGGCGCAAGGAGGCCACCATCGGCGACATCGACATCCTGGCCGTCTCCCGCCGTCCTGAGGACGTCATGGCGGCCTTCACGGGCCTGCCTTTTGCCAAGCGGGTGGTGATGCACGGCCCCAAGAAGTCGGAGATCATCCTGGACAACGGCCTGCAGGTGGACCTGCGGGTCTTCGAGCCGGAAAGCCTCGGCGCCGCCCTCCTTTACTTCACCGGCAACAAACAGCACAACATCGAATTGCGAAGGATCGCCCTGCGCAAGGGCCTCAAGCTCAACGAGTATGGGCTCTATGACAAGGCCGGTAAAAAGATCGCGGGGGAAACCGAGGAAGGGGTCTACCGCAAGCTGGGTTACAAGTACATCCCGCCGGAGAGGCGGAAGAACCTGGGCGAATTGGGTTCCGAGGAGTTTTTGTTGAAGTAGGGGTGTCATGTCATGAGAAGGATCAGCTTACTCAATCCATGCCGGGCTTCACTGTCCGCCGCCGTCCTGGGTATTCTTTTGTGCTTGGCCCCTCCCGCGCGCGCCTTTAACCGGAACATTTTCCTGTTTGATTTCCGGAATTTGAGCCACCCCACCGTCTATCTTTCCCAGGACGACCTTGGAGAGGAGATTCTTCCTGCGGGGGCCAAAGGCGGGATAAAGCTCTCTGACGGGGAACTCGACAAAACAATCCAGCGCCATTTCCGGCGGGCGAGGGGCGTCAACCGCCTCATGACCCGGGCCCAAGTGAACGAAAAACTGCAGGTTTACGTGGTTCTTCAGGGATCGGACAAGGACCTGGCGGTGGTGATCCAGGACTTGAGCGAGGAATCCCGGGACATTCCCCATTCCCTGGAGGTGGTGGAGGAAAGGAGGATAAACGGCACCGGGTCCTCCGCCCCGGACCGCCCCTACTTCGTCCACAAGGAATTTCCCCTCCAATTTACCCGAGCTAGGCTGACGCAGGTGGTGTCGGTGGACGGGCGGCAGGCCACGGTCCAGGCCCTGACCGGGCCGCAGGAGGATGTTTTTATGGGAGCCAACCTGCCCATGGACTATTTCACGACGAAAGGCGAGGCCGTGCCCCCCGGGGCCCAGCCCCATGAGTTTTACCTGAGCCTGGACTATATCCCCTTCGGCGACCTTTACCTCCAGGACCTCCAACCGGACGTCCATTTGTTCGCCAAGGCCGCCGCCGATCCCTTCGACTCGATCGGCATCGGCTTGGGGGCGCGGCTTCCCAATTTTTGGGCTTTCATGGACCTCTCGAACGTGACGGTGACCTGGAACCTAGTCCGGAACCAGGAGGGGGGGACGGAGAATTTTTATTGGGTTTGCCAGGTGGGGTACAACCTCTTCAGTCTTTTCCCGGGGTTGTTTCAATGATCGGCTGGAACCACCAAGGCACCAAGGTCACCAAGCAAGGAAAATGGCCAAAAAGATAACCTTAATATCTTGTGGAGGCGGAACATGAAACTGGGGAACGATGTCGTCATTTCGGTGGACGGAAAGGCCGTCAACGGGGACTTGACCTTAAAGAAAGGTTCTCCCGGACTGGTGCTTTTCGCCTATGGGTCCGGCAGCAGCCGCTTCAGCCCCCGCCAAAGGTTCGTGGCCGAGCGCCTCAACGGGGCGGGATTCTCGACGCTTTTCATGGACCTGCTCACCCCCGAGGAGGAGGTGCTGGACGAGGTGACGCGGGAATACCGGTTCGACATCCCGCTCCTGGCGGGACGGCTGGAATCGGCCATGCGCTGGGCCAAGCAGGAGGAGCGCACCAAAGACCTTCCCCTGGGTCTCACCGGTGGCAGTACGGGAGCGGCGGCCTGCCTGATCGCGGCGGCCCGGCGGGCTTCCATGGTCAAGGCGGTGGTCTCCCGCGGGGGCCGCACCGACCTGGCGGACTGGTATCTCCCCGATGTCACGGCCGCCACGCTTTTCATCGTGGGAGGAGAGGATGAGGAAGTGCTGGAACTCAACCGGGATTCCTATAAAAAGCTCAAATGTGGCTTCAAGGAACTGGAGATCGTCCCCGGCGCCACGCACCTGTTCGAGGAGCCGGGAAAAATGGATAAGGTTGCCGAACTGACAGTGGATTGGTTCCGGAAATATTTGGTTTAACGGCATTTTGAAGAAGATGGAGGAGAAGGTGAAAACGATTAAAAAAACCGTTGGGAAAACTTCCCGAAAAGCCTTTTTAAAACTCATCCAGGAGCGCCATTCCTGCCGTATTCCCTTCGATCTTCAAAAGCCTGTGCCGAAGGCCAAGTTGGACCTGATTTTGGAAGCGGCTCGATGGACTCCCACCGCCCATAACATGCAGAATTTCGAGATCATTGTCGTGGATGACAAGGCCACGATCGGAAAAATCGGCCTGATCCCCTCGGGCATCACCCCCGAATTCATCAAGGAAAACTACCGGCAGATGTCTTTTTCCCAAGAGGAATTCCTCAGGAAGAAAACCGGGGTTTTGGCCGAGATGTTCCCGCCTTCCTGGCGGAGGCCCGAGGCCGCCGAAGGCCGGGTGGCCCCCGAGGAGACCCGGTCCCACCTTTGGGACATGATCCATGGCGGCCCGGTCCTGCTGGTCGTCCTCTACGACGGCACCCGCCGGGCGCCGGCCTCGGAGCACGACGCGCTGGGTTTCATCAGCCTTGGGTGCCTCATGGAAAATATGTGGCTCATGGCCCAATCCTTGGGGCTCGGATTCCACATCATCAGTGCCTTGAGCAGCAACATGACGGGGGACCGCGTGGAAGGGGAGGCGCGCCGCATCCTGGGATTTCCGGACCACCTGCATATCGCCTTCACCTGCCGGGTGGGCTATCCCCGCGCGAAGCCCGGGCCTTACCTCAGGGTCCGGCGGGACCTGGGGGAATTCACCCACTACAATTTCTACGGGCGGAAGGGGAGCTAGGAGGTTCCATGCAAACCACGAGTAATACGGTCCTCATCACCGGCGGGGCTACCGGCATCGGGCTGGCCCTGGCGGAAGCCTTCCTCAAGGAAGGCAACGAAGTCCTCATTTGCGGCAGGCGCGAGGACAAGTTGAGGGAAGCCCAGAAGAAATTCCCCGCCTTGGCCATCCGGCCCTGCGACATCTCCAACCCGGATCACCGCAAGGACCTCGTGAATTGGGCCGTCGGGGAATACAGCCCCAACATCCTCGTGAACAACGCGGGCATCCAACGGATGGTGGATTTCAGGAAGGGCCCCGCCGAGCTGGAGGCGGGCGACAACGAAGTTCGCATCAACCTGGAAGGCCCCATCTACCTCACCGCCCGGATGCTGCCGAACTTGATGACCGAAATGAAGGCGGCGGTGGTCAATGTTTCCTCGGGGCTGGGCTTCGTGCCGCTGGCCGTCATGCCCATCTATTGCGCCACCAAGGCGGCGATCCACTCCTTCTCGGTCTCCCTTCGGCACCAACTCAAGGGCACCACCGTCCAGGTTTTCGAGGCCATCCCGCCCATCGTGGACACCGAATTGGACCGGGGCGCCCGGGCCAAGCGGGGCCAGGTGGAACGGGGCATTCCCGCGGCCCAAGCCGCCACCGAAATCCTCCAAGGGCTCCGGGAGGACCGTTTTGAAATCGCCATTGGCGAGGCCGGCCGCCTCGTCCAAGGTTCCCGCCAGAATTTCGAGCCCGTCTTCAATGGAATGAACCGTTCCTAGAACCTGTTCCCCGTTAGCTTATGACTGTTGTCATAGTGGACCCCTCTCCAACAGGTCTTTAATAAAGACGGAAGCGCGGCCAGAAAGAGAGGCGCCCATGTTGTCGTCCAGGTGGAATCCTCCCGCCGATTTGTACCATACCCCCGAAGGCTGGGCCATCAAGCTCGACCTGGCGGGCGTGCGTCCCGAGGATGTCACGTTGGAATTGGTCGGCCGGGACCTGCATATCTCCGGCTCCCGGCGGGACCTGGTGCTGGCCGAGGGCTGGCGCCACTATTCCATGGAGATCGAGTACAACCATTTCGAGCGGGTCGTCCGCCTCCCCCGCGAGCTCCGGAACGTCCTGATCTCCAGCGAGTTCCAGGACGGAATGCTGCTGATCCGTTTAAAGGGGATGGGGGAGGGGAGCCATGGCTAAGGAGCCCAAACCCTTCACCCTGCCCATCCTGGCCCTCAAGATGGGCGTGATCTACCCGGGCGCCATGGTTCCCGTGACGGTGGGGCGCCCCTCCTCGGTGAAGGCCGTGGACGCGGCGTTGGGCACCAAGGAAAAGGAAATCGTGATCTTGGGACAGAAGTCCCCGGTGGACGAGCCGGGCCTGGAGGACCTAAGGCGTATCGGTACCCGGGCGGTCATCAAACGGGCGGCCCGGCCCGACGATGAGATCATGGAAGTCCTCCTGATGGGCAAGGAAAGGGTCGAACTGGTGGAACTCCAGGCGAAGGGGCCCTACCTCCAAGGTTCCTTCAAGCCCCTGCCGCTCCCCCCCGACGAGGGGCCCGAGGCCGAGGCCCTGCGGCGGGAGATCGTGGATCTGGGGATGCAGGTGGTGGCCCATTCCGAGCCCCTCTCCGCCGGGGAAGTGGCGCAGGTCCTCTCCAACACCCGGGACCCGGGAGCCCTCCTGTACCTGCTGGCCACCCTGGCCCATCCCGAATCAGCCAAGGCGCAGGAGATCCTGGAATGTCCCGCCCTGCTGGACGCCATGAAGATGGTCCAGGCCCTGCTCACCAAGGAACTGCAGGTCCTCAAGGTGCGCCGGGACATCGCCGAGCAGGCCCAAAGCGAGATCAGCAAGGAACAGCGGGAATACATCCTGCGGGAAAACCTAAGGGCTATCCGCGAGGAACTAGGGGAAAAAAGCCCCGAGGAGGCCGAGGCCGTCCAGCTTCGCAAGCGTTTCGAGAAGGTGGACCTTCCGGAGAACGTCCGTAAGGAAGCGGAACGGGAACTGGACCGCCTCACCCAAACCCCCCAGGCCTCGCCCGAATTCGGCGTCATCCGCACCTACCTGGACTACCTGCTGGAGCTTCCCTGGAACACCCTGACCGAGGAGACCCTCGACATCGCCCACGCCAGGCAGGTCCTGGACGAGGACCACTACGGCTTGCGGGACCTCAAGGACCGCATCCTGGAACACCTGGGTGTGATGAAGCTCAATCCCGGCGCGAAGTCCCCCATCCTCTGTTTCGTGGGCCCGCCGGGGGTGGGAAAGACCTCGGTGGGTCAGTCCATCGCCCGGGCCATCGGCCGCAAGTTCGAGCGCATGAGCCTGGGGGGCCTGCACGACGAGGCCGAACTGCGCGGGCACCGGCGCACTTACATCGGGGCCCTGCCGGGGCGCATCCTGCAGGCCCTCCGGCGGGCGGGTTCCCGCAACCCCCTGCTCATGCTCGATGAGGTGGACAAGCTGGGGCAGGACTTCCGGGGCGACCCCGCCTCGGCCTTACTCGAAATCCTCGACCCCGAGCAGAATTTCTCCTTCCGGGACAACTACCTGGACCTGCCTTTCGACCTCTCCAAGGTCTTCTTCATCACCACCGCCAATACGGTGGATTCCATCCCCCGCCCGCTCCTGGACCGCATGGAGGTCCTGCGGCTCCCCGGCTACAGCAACCTGGAAAAGAAGGAAATCGCGGTCAAGTACCTCCTGCCCCGGCAGTTGAGGCAAACGGGCCTCACCCTGGAAAAATGTTCGCTGGGCCCGGGCACCCTGGAAACCCTCATCGCCCGCTATACCCGGGAGGCGGGGGTGCGCCAACTGGAACGCTCCATCGCCGGGCTTTTCCGCAAGGCCGCCCTCCAATTCGCGGAGAAGCCGGACCACGCCCCCATCACGGTGGCGGTGGAGGACCTTTCGGAGTACCTGGGGCCCGCCCCCTTCTTCGAGGAATCCCTGCGCAAGGAATTGACGCCCGGGGTGGCCGCCGGCCTGGCCTGGACCGAGGCGGGCGGGGAAGTGCTTTACGTGGAATGCGCCCTCCTCCCGGATTCGCGGGGCCTGACCCTGACCGGCCAATTGGGGGAGGTCATGCAGGAGTCGGCCAAGGCGGCCCAGACCTACATCTGGTCCCACGCGGACAGGTTCGGGATCCGGCGGGAATCCTTCCGGCGCTCGGGGGTGCACCTGCACGTGCCCTCGGGGGCGGTGCCCAAGGACGGGCCCTCGGCGGGGGTCACCATGGCGGCGGCCCTGGCCTCGCTTTACACCGGGCTTACGGCCCGGGGGGACACGGCCATGACGGGGGAGATCACCCTCAGCGGCCTGGTGCTTCCCATCGGCGGGGTGAAGGAAAAGGTGCTGGCGGCCCACCGCTCCCAGATCAAGCGGATCGTCCTGCCCCGGGAGAATGAGAAGGACCTCAAGGACGTTCCCGAGCATGTCCGCAACGCCCTGGAGTTCGTTTTCGCGGACCGCATCGAGGACGCGCTCACGGCGGTCATCCCCGGCCTGGCGGAGCGGCTCCAACCGGCCCATTCCTAAGGCGGCGCGCCATGGACGATAAACCCCTCAACCTGGACGGGGAAGGCTTTCCCGGCGAGTCGAAGGCCTCCCCGATCAGCTTCGCCCTGGACGATTACGAGGATATCTTCTCGGATTTCGACCCCCGGCCCTACCTGGAGCGCATGCTCTCCGACGACTTCCTTTACGAGCTCAAACGGGCGGCCCTGGGCAAGGAGGAGAAGGGACTGGTCCTGACCCTGCTGCTTCCGAAGGAAAAGCGCAACCCGGGCCATGAGAAGGTCATCGTGGAGCGGCTTCGGGGCCACTTCCGCCGGAATTACCGGCGCCGCGCGGAAAAGGTGAAAAGCGAAACCTGGAAGGGCGGCGTCATGGTGGGCTTGGGGGTGGCCTTCATGTTCATCGCCACTTGGCTCCTGCTGGAGTTCGAGAAAACCCTTTGGTCGTCCTTCGTGGTCGTGTTGCTCGAACCGGCGGGCTGGTTCACCTTTTGGGAGGGGTTAAACCTCATCCTCTTCCGGAGGGAGGAAGGCGCCCCCGACCTGGATTTTTACCGGAAGATGGCGGGGGTCAAGATCGGTTTCGGCTCGGCACCCACCCCGCCCCTGCCCGCCGGGCTAGTCCGGTAAAGGAGGGGCCGTGAAAACCAGGAAGAAATACTGGTCCGGCAAAGTCACCCGGGAGAGCAACGCCCTGGACCTGGAGCCGGGCGTCTTCACCTGGGGCGACCCCGCGCGCATCGCGGCCTCCCTCAAGCGGTCGGCCGAGGGAAGTTCCCGGCGAAAGGGCACGCCCCTCCAGTCGGCCATGTCGATGCTGAATTTTTTCATTAATCGCGCCGGGAGGAACCTTGCCCCGGGAAGGCGGAAGGTGCTCGGGGAAGCCAAGGAAGAACTGCGGAAAATCTTTCATTCCAAAGCCTAATTGAATGTAAAGAAATCGTCGGGAAAAAATGTGGATTTGTGGATGGCCTCAACCCGCGAGAAAAATCCAGTTGAACCTGACGATGCCCTGGTTTCCTGGGTGGCTTTCCCGCACCGCCCGGGGGCTGCCATGAAAAAAACCGGAAAGGGTGACCCTTTAAGTCCGCGGAAAAACGGCTTAGGCCCCCTGGACCTGGAGGCGCGCTTGGGAAGCCGATTGGAAATTAAGGCCGATGGAGAGGACGCGGGAAACGCCCTCGTTGAAATGATGTTTTTTTCTGAACCGCTGATATCCCATCGTTGATCGGGTAAAAGCTTCCCCGAAAATCAGGTTTTTATGAGCGTAGTCATAGTTGCTTCGCCTTCGCCTTTTTAAAATCAAAAATCATGGGCAAGGAAACCACCCAGGGAGAATCTACACCTTTCCTGGCCGGAGCCATTGAACCGGTAAAAAACGGGCCAATAGATTTTTTTCCGGTTGAAGCCGTGTGGGGCGCACATGAAAACATCCAATCCAACCATCGGGGACGGAATAACCCGTCCGGAAACCCCGTCAACGTCATTTTGGGAGCGAAAAACGGCTGAAATCCTCGGTCTGGCCGGCATCCAAATCAACGGCCGCCGCTCCTGGGACCTCCGAGTCAGGAACATACAGTTTTTCCCCAACCTCTTCGCCCACCATTCCATGGGCCTGGGCGATTCCTACATCGAAGGCTGGTGGGACGTCCCGCGCCTTGATGAGTTTTTCCACCGTGTTTTACAAGCCCGGTTGGATGAAAAAGTGAGGCCGACCTGGGAATTGGCCTGGTTGAGGGTAAAAGCCTTGCTCCTCAACCTCCAAAGCGGCGCCCGTGCCTTTGAGGTAGGAAAAAAGCATTACGACCTGGGAAACGACCTCTTTCAGGCCATGTTGGGCCCCCACATGGCCTATACCTGCGGTTATTGGAAGGAGGCCAACGACCTCCCCCAGGCCCAAGAGGCAAAATTGGAGTTGGTTTGCAGGAAAATAGGCTTGCGGCCAGGCCAGCGCGTTTTGGACGTGGGAGGGGGATGGGGCAGCTTCGCCAAGTTCGCCGCCGAGAGATACGAAGCCAGGGTGACGGCCATTACCATCTCCAAGGAACAGGCTGAACTGGGGCGGGAAAGATGCGCGGGCCTGCCGGTAGAAATCCGCCTCCAGGATTACCGGAACTTGAAGGGTGAGCGTTTCGACCACATTGTTTCCTTGGGCATGTTCGAGCATGTGGGGTACAAGAATTACCGCTCCTTCATGGAAATCATGGATTCCTGCCTGGATGACCAAGGCCTCTTCCTACTCCATACCATCGGCGGCAATGACACCCAATTGGAAACGGATCCTTGGCTTGACCGGTACATTTTCCCCAATTCCCTCATTCCTTCCCCCCGGCAAATCACCGCCTCCCTCGAGAAAATTTTCGTCATCGAGGACTGGCACAATTTCGGGCCGGATTACGACAAAACATTACTGGCGTGGTTCGATAACTTTGACGCCCACTGGGACGAAATCAAGGACCGGTACGACGGCAGGTTTTACCGAATGTGGAAATATTACCTGCTCCAATGCGCGGGCATTTTCCGGGCGAGAAAAAAACAATTATGGCAGATCGTCCTTTCCAAACGGGGCGTCCCGGGGGGATATGAGCCGGTCCGGTGAGGGCGGCCGGTAAGAGGCGCGAATGGCCGGGCGGGTAATGTTTCGGGGCTTTCAGAAGTCTCCGGAGCCCCTCGCCGAAGCGGTCCGTTAGACAAGTTTTGGGAGATAAAAGTAACAGCTCATTCAAGGAGGCGTTTATGCATTACCGCCGTTTCGGCCATACCGGCCTGTTCGTTTCCGAGCTTAGCTTGGGTTCCATGACCTTCGGGGGGCGGGGTTTCTGGACCTCCATCGGGCAGTTGGGCGCCGCGGAGGCCCAAACCTTCATCGGCACCGCCTTGGACGCGGGCGTCAACCTGATCGACACGGCCGACGTCTATTCGGAGGGGGAATCCGAGAGGCTGGTGGGGGAGGCCTTGGCCGCCCTCAAAAGGCCCCGCCACGAAATCCTTGTCGCCACCAAGTGCCGGGGCAAGTCGGGCCCGGGCCTGAACGACGTGGGGCTTTCCCGCAGCCATATCCTGGATTCCATCAACGGCAGTCTTCACCGCCTCAAGCTCGACCACGTGGACCTTTACCAGATCCACGGCTTCGACGCCGAGACGCCGCTGGAGGAGACGGTGCGGGCCCTGGATGACGTGGTGCGCTCCGGCAAAGCCCGCTACGTGGGTTTCTGCAATCTCCAGGCCTGGCAGGCCATGAAGGCCCTGGACATCGCCCAGGCCGAGGGCCTGAGCCGCTTCGTGAGCGCGCAGGTCTATTATTCCATCGGCGGCAGGGACATCGAGCGTGAGATTGTCCCTTTCTGCCAGGACCAGGGACTGGCCATCCTGCCCTGGAGCCCGCTGGCCGGCGGCCTCTTCACAGGTAAGTACGACTTGGAGCATCCGGGGCCCCACGGTGCCCGGCGCACGAGCTTCGATTTCCCGCCGGTCGATAAGCCGCGGGCCAAGGGGATCCTGCAGGCGCTGAGGGAAGTGGCCCAAGAAACAGCCGCCCCCGTTTCCCGCGTGGCCCTGGCATGGCTCTTAAGCAAACCCTACGTGACCAGCGTCATCGTGGGGGCCAGGACCAAGGGACAATTGGACGACAACCTGCTGGCCACCGACCTGACCCTGACCTTCGGCCAAAACGCTAAGCTGGATGACGCCAGCGCCCTGCCGCCTGAATACCCGGGGTGGATGCTGGCCCGCCAGGCCGGGGAGCGGGCCCCGGCAGCGGCCAGGATTTAATCTCCGTGCTTCGGTCCCGGCAAAGAGAAGGAGGAAGACGCGATGGTCAAATTCGTCGAAATCAACGCCAAGGTCGTCAACGTCGACCAAATCATCCGGGTCAAGAAGGAAATGGGGGCTTACCTGGTGTACTTGAAGGATGGGAGTGAAAACAGCGTCAGCCAAGGAAGATATGAGGAGATCAAAAAAACTCTCCTCGCGCTTGAACCGGAATGAAGAAAACTTTTAAAGGCTTTTCCCAAGCCACTTTACCGTCGAAAGGATGGCCTCCGCCTCCCATTCGGGACTGTTGAAGGTATGATCCGCTCCGGGGATGACACGCAGCTGGGCCCCCGAACCGAGGCGGCTTTTAAAGAGGCGGGCCTGGGCCATGGGGGTCGCCCGGTCGCGGCCACCTTGGACGATCAAGGCCCGCCCCTTGAACAAGGCCGCGTCCCGCAGGGCATCGTGCCAGGCCAGATCCATCAGCCATTGGACTCCGAGACTTTCCCCATGGTAGCCGATTTGGCCGTCGCTGATCCAAGCGCGGATTTGCTTTTGGGTGAAGCCGGTTGGAAGGGTGAAAAGGCGGCTGATCTGGGCCAAGGGCGACCAAAGCGCCAAACTCCGGATCCCCGGCCGCCGGCGGGTCACGCAGGAAGCCACCGCCGCGCCGAGGCTTAAGCCCAACAAGGCCAATCGTTTAGGGTCGATGGCCGGTTGGGATTGGATGAAATCCACCGCCGCCACGGCGTCCTGGATTTCCCCGCTGACGGACATGTCCTTGAAATTCCCCTCGCTTTCCCCGCTGCCGCGGAAATCAAAGCGAAGGGAAGCGATGTTTTTTTCCGCCAGGGACCGGGCGGTTTTAACGAACAGCCGGTGGGCCTCCATCCGGTTCCCGCCGAACCCATGCAAAAAAACCACGGCCGGGCGCCTGCCCGGCCCCTCGGGAAGGTGAAGCACCCCGGCGATCTTTTGGCCGTTCACGCGGAAGGAAACAGGCTTTTCCATAATGAAATCATAGGTCCAACCCAAGGACGGCGGTTATGACTGGAAACATACTGCCCGCGGGAATTTTGATTGAGAATAAAAACAAGGCCCGGTGTTCACGGGCGGACCCAGTTTGAAGTCGGCGAGGAAGGCGATGAACACCTTGCTTTGGATTCTCCAGGCGATATTGGCCGTCGTCTTCCTTTTGGAAGGCGGAGTTAAGATCCTCAAGCCGGCGGCTTTCAGGGTCCAAGGATTGGGGGACGCAGGCCTGTTGATCTTTATCGGGCTTTGCGAGGTAGGGGGGGCCGTCGGACTAGTTTTGCCGTCGGTTACCCATTTCCTCCCCTGGCTGACGCCTTTGGCCGCCCTCGGGATCGCCGCCATCATGGTCCTGGCCACCCGGTTTCATTTGAGGCGCCATGAGCCGAGGAGCGCCGGACTGACCCTGCTTTTATTGGTCCTCTCCCTTACCGTGTCCTATGGGCGTTGGATGATCCCGGCCTCCTCGTAAGGGAGGTTTCGCGGGCTAAAGGAGTCCCCATGGCCGCCAAAAAAAAATACAAATTCCCTTTTCCGCGGTTTTCCTTCCTCGCCTATTTCCTGTTCATTTTCTTCGCCTACTGGGTCCTCCAATCCCTTCTTCCCGCCCCCCGGGTGGTTTCCTACAACGAATTTTTGGAACTGATAGATTCAGGAAGGGTCAAGTCCGTTCAGTGGGGCGACGCCCAGCTGGTGGCCGAGGCCAAGCCCGCCCCGGGCGCCAAGGATCCCAACCAGGTGGAAATCATCCTGACCAACCAATTGGCGGCGGTTGACCAAACCGCCCTCGTAAAAAAGCTCGTGGATTCGAGGATCCCAGTCACGGGAAAAAGCGACCGGCCTTCCTGGCTGCAACAATTCGTGGTCAATTGGGTCGTTCCCATCGGAATTTTCCTGTTTTTTTACGCCTGGTTGTCCAACCGGATGAGCCGCAGTGCCGCCGGACCCTTCGGTTTCGGGAAAAGCAAGGCCAAGCTTTACGACCAGCTTCAAAAGGAAAAAGTCACCTTCGAGGACGTGGCCGCCCTGGAAGAGCCCAAAGCCGAATTGAAGGAAGTGGTCGATTTCCTCAAGAACCCCCGGAAGTACCTCGCCTTGGGAGCCCGCATTCCCCGGGGAGTCCTTCTGGTAGGCCTTCCCGGAACGGGCAAGACCCTCCTGGCCCGGGCGGTGGCGGGGGAGGCGGGGGTTCCCTTTTTCTCCCTCTCGGGTTCGGAATTCATCGAAATGTTCGTGGGGGTGGGGGCCGCCCGCATCCGGGATCTCTTCGAGCAGGCAAAGACCCAGGCGCCCTGCATCGTTTTCATCGACGAACTGGACGCCATCGGGAAAACGCGCGGCGTTGGTTTCACCGGCGCCCATGACGAGCGGGAACAGACCTTGAACCAGTTGTTGGCGGAATTGGACGGTTTCGACACCAGCGGCGGCGTCATCCTCATGGCCGCCACCAACCGGCCGGAGGTCCTGGACCAGGCCTTGCTCCGCCCCGGACGGTTCGACCGGCAGGTGGTGCTGGACCCGCCCGACTTGGCGGGGCGGCAGGCCATCCTCAAGGTGCACTGCCGCAAGGTCAAGCTTGAGGACCAGGCGAACCTGGAGGTGGTGGCCAAGCGCACCCCCGGCATGGTGGGGGCGGACCTGGCCAACGTGGTCAACGAGGCGGCCCTGGCCGCCGCCCGGCGGGGTGGGGATAAGGTGGGGATGGCCGACCTGGAGGAGGCCATCGACCGGCTCCAATTGGGGCTCAAGAAAAAATCCACGGTTATGCGGGAGGAGGAGAAGCGCCGGGTAGCCTACCACGAGGCGGGGCACGCCCTAACCGCCTTGACAGTGCCAAAGGCCGACCCGGTCCACCGGGTGACCATCATCCCCCGCTCCATCGGGGCCCTGGGGGCCACCCTCCAACTGCCCACGGAGGAGCGGCACCTGGTGACCAAGGAGGAGATCCTCGACCGGCTTTGCGTGATGTTCGGGGGCCGGGCCGCCGAGGAACTGGTTTTCAGCGACATCTCCACGGGGGCCAAGGACGACCTGGAACGGGCCACCGAAACCGCCCGCCAAATGGTCTGCCGCTTCGGCATGGGCGGGAAACTGGGGCCCGCCACCTTCGGACGGACCCAGGAACTCCAGTACCTTAATCTTCCCTTTGGGACGGGGGAGGAGCGCAATTTCAGCGAACAAACCGCCCGCCTCATCGACACGGAGGTCCGCTCGATTATCGGGAAGGAATACGGCCGGGCCCTGGGACTTCTGCGCCGCCGCCGCCGAACCTTGGAAGCCATCGCGCTGGAGTTGCTGGCCCACGAAACCCTGGAGAAGGCGGACTTGGAGCGGATACTCGCGGAAAAGGGCAGTGGGACGGCCCCCGGGCGCCGTGCCCGAAAACCTGTCCCGGCCCAAAAGGCGGAGCGGACCGGGAATTTGGAAGGAGGTTCCCGGCGAGAAAATCCGGGAACTTCGGTTCAGGAAAAAGGCGGGACACTATGACGCTAAACATACCTTCCCCGCCCAAGTCACGTTAATTTAAAACAGCCGCTCGCCGACGGAAAGCGTGAAACCCATGGGTTCCAAGAAAAAATCCGATCCTTCTCTTCCCGTTTTAGCCCGGCGGCGCAAAGCCAAGGCGGATCCAGGCGGGTCCGTGGTTTACGCAGCCCCCGTGAAAAGGGCGGTGAAGACCCCCGCCCCTGCGGATCCTCCACTTTTTCCCTCGGCAAGCCGGAACCCCGCCCTCGCTTATTTCTCCTCCTGGAAAAAAATAGCCCGCTATGGGGAAACGCAAGTCCTTGTTTTTCTCCGGGACCCACATTGCCTTTATACCTACTGGGAAATTACCCCCGACCGGGTGGAATCCGTCAGGCGGGAGTGGAAGGGGGAGTTCGAGGGGAGCTTCCTCGTCCTGCGCCTTTTCAAGACGGGCCATGACGGCCAGCCCTGGCTGGTGGAGGAGGTGAGGGTGGAGCCTGGGGAACGAAACCGTTACCTGGAACTGAAGGAACCGGGTGGAAATTATTTCGTGGAAATCGCCCAAAAAGCACCCTCTGGCCTGCTCCGGGTCTACGCCCGGTCCAAACTCCTGGCCACCTACGCGGCTGGGGATTCCTTTTGGGCCTCCTCCATTGGCTCCTCATGGGAGCAAGGGGATGGCCTCCAAACATATTTCGATAAAATTATCCGGGACGCCGCGGGGGGAACGCCGGCAGGAATTTCCTCGGCGGAAAACCAGGAAAGGAAAAATAAGATTTACCGCGCCTCCCGTTTTTAGAGCCGGCGCCGGATGTAAAGGAGGAAACCCATGGCCGCGCCCCTGACCCTCGAGCAAACGCTTTCCGCACGTTCGGTGAAGGGCCTGCTTTACGAGAAGCTGTCCGGGAACGGGGTACATTGCTTCGCTTGCGCCCACCGCTGCCGCATCCCCGAGGGCAAAAGGGGGATTTGCAAGGTCCGGTACAACGAAAAAGGTCGTTTGATGGTGCCCTGGAACTATGTCTCGGGAAGGATGGCCGAGGCCGTGGAGAAAAAGCCCTTCTTCCACGCCCTGCCCGGAAGCCTTGCCTTTTCCTTCGGCATGCTCGGCTGTGACTACCATTGCGATTACTGCCAGAACTGGATCACCAGCCAGGCCCTCCGGGACCCCGCCGCGGAGGAGGCAGGAGCCCATCCCCTCGATACCACCGCCCCGGAACTGGTGAAAATGGCCATTGAGCACCATTGCCGGATCATGACTTCCACCTACAACGAACCCCTTATCACCAGCGAGTGGGCGGTGGAGATCTTCAAGCTGGCGCGCTCCAAGGGCCTACTGACCTCCTATGTTTCCAACGGCAACGCCACCGTGGAAGTGCTTGAATTCCTGCGGCCCTGGGTCGACCTTTATAAGGTCGATTTAAAGAGCTTCAATGACCAAACCTACCGCCACCGCCTGGGGGGCACCTTGGCCCCGGTCCTGGAAACCATCGAGCGGCTGAAATCCATGGGTTTTTGGGTGGAGGTGGTGACGCTGCTGGTTCCGGGCTTGAATGACAGTGAGGACGAGCTTCGCGGTATCGCCCGGTTCCTGGCCTCGGTTTCCAGGGACATCCCCTGGCATGTCACGGCTTTCCATCCCGATTACCACATGGAGGACGGTCGTTGGACGGAACCGGAGGAACTGGAGAGGGCGTACCATATCGGGAGAAGCGCGGGGCTGCATTACGTTTATTCGGGCAACCGTCCCGGCGAGGTTGGAAGCACCGAAAACACCTATTGTCCCCATTGTGACAGTCTCCTGATCGAGCGAGAGGGGACGCGGGTCCTGGAAAATCGGTTGGAGGCGGGGGGGCACTGTCATTCTTGCGGCGCATCCATCCCGGGTGTGTGGGAAATTCCCCCGCGGGGCCCCAACCCGGCGGCAAGGGCCGGGGAAACACCTAAGGCCCGGGAAGCCCTGCTTCGAACCATGGAGCCAGGAGAAGCCCTTTTGGGGGAATCCTGACGACGCTTACCGAATTACCCCCTGTTCGCCGGAAAAATTGCCCTCGGAGGGTTGAGCACCTATTGGACGAAAAGGATTTTTGATGAGCGGCCGAACCGGTAAAGTCTGCCCTTGGTGGTGGGGATTTTCCCTCCTTCTTCCTTGGCGTAAATGGGTGCAAGGCCAGGATCCGGTTAAAATCCTGGGACCCTATATCAAGGAAGGAATGACGGTGCTGGAACCGGGCCCTGGCATGGGCTATTTCACGTTGGAAGCGGCGCGTTTGGTGGGCTCCGAAGGCCGGGTAGTGGCTGTGGACCTGCAACCCCGAATGCTCCAAGCTTTAAGGCGGCGGGCCCAACAAGCCGGCTTGTTGGAACGTATTGAAATAAGGCAGGCCAAATCCGACAGGGAACTGGGAATAGAGGATCTTCAAGGCAAGGTGGATTTCATCCTGGTTTTCTTCATGGCCCATGAAGTGCCCGACCAGGACCAATTTTTTAGGGATCTGTTCCGGGCCGCCAAGCCCGGCTGCCGCTTTTTGATCGCCGAGCCCCCTTTTCACGTCAAAAGGAAGGACTTCGAGGCCACCCTGGTCATCGCCCAATCCCGCGGTTTCAAGATGGATGGGCCCCTTCCCATTCAAAGTAGTTACTCCGCCCTTTTGTTCAAGGAATGACCATAAGAAAGAAATCCCAACTTTGGTCGGCCAAGGTGGCGAGGGATAGCCGCGCCCTGGAACTGTAACAAGGCATCTTCACCTGGAAAAACCCGGCACGTATCGCGGCTTCCCTCAAGCGCTCGGCCATGGAAAGCCCCAGGCGGAAAGGTACGCCCCTCCAATCGGCCATGTCCATGCCCAATTTTCCACAGTTTTTCATAGTTAATGGGCCTTTGGCCGATGTCGAAAACTGTGTCACCCTCATATCCTTCTTCGGACTGGGCCCGATGTTTTAAAAGAAAAATGAGGGTACATCAACCGGATGGGGAAAAACCTACCGCCTGAAAGACGAAGGGTGCTCAGACAAGCCAAGGAAGGGCTAAGAAGCTTGTTTATGTGAAAAGGAAATTCCCTTGTCCCGAAAACCCCCAATAATATGAGACGGGTCATAACCTGGAGGCCAAACCTTTTTTATCCTGACCTTGGGATTAAATCCCATAAGGAGGCGCTCAGATGAAAAAATTATCGTTCTTATTTACCGCGGCCCTTTTAGTCGTTCCTGCTTTGGCGGATGAGCTTCAGTCCGTATCGGCGGATGTGGCCATCCAGCAATACAAGGATTTTTGGAAACAGGAAAACCCAGATCCGGCCAACCACGTGGTTTGGAAAATTTACGTTTTTCGCGCGGTTCCTCCCCACCGCATGCCGGAAACCTCCCCCGAGTACATCATCGCCGGACTAACTTCCTACTCCAAAAAAAGTTATTACGTCGGTGTGCGGATTAACCAACTTTATAATTGGCTCCAACCCATCCCCAAGAGGGGCGACGTGATCGTGGTGAGCGGCCGTCTCCTGGAGCACCGCCATGGCCCCGTGGTCCTTCCTTCCGGGACAAGGGACTTGGATTACATCACAATGGATTTGGACGGCGCCTCCAGCCTTCCCAAGGAACATTTTGACCCCGCC
>DATKOC010000127.1:0-35848 GCA_035524855.1 bacterium | reverse complement strand
GGGTTGGGGAGTCGCGGTGTTGGTTCCCGGAGGCAGGGTGGCCGTGGGTGTGTAGCTATAAGTCGGGGTGTAGCTGAAGGTGCTGGTGTAGGTGTAGGTGTTGGTGGGGGAATAGGTGGAAGTATAGGTGTTGGTCGCTTGTGGCGTGGGCGTATTGGTTCCCAAGGGAAGGGTGGCCGTGGGGGTGGCGGTGTTCGTGGGCGTGAAGGTGTCGGTATAGATAAAGGTATTCGTGGCCGTGAAGGTCGGGGTGTAGGTGAAGGTAAAGGTGTTGGTGGGCTGGGGCGTGGGGGTGTTCGTTCCCGGCGGCAGGGTGTTGGTGAAGTTCGGCGTGTTCGTCGCCGTATAGGAAGCGGTATTGGTGTAGGTGAAGGTGGGCGTATAGGAGGGGGTCGGGCTGGGGTTGGAGAGGGTGATATCGGCCCCAGTGGAGGGCAGGCTGGTGAAATTGACCGGTTGGCCGTTGGAGCCGGTCAAGCCGGTCAGCGAGAATTGGTAATTGTTTCCCGCGGGCGCGGAGCCGGAGAAATTCACGTTTACCGTCAGGGTCAAGCTTCCCGAGGCGGGCAGGGTAAGGTTGACGTTGAAGTTGGCCGTCGGTCCGCTGAAAGTGGTGGGCGCCACCGGGGCGTTGTTGGCGTTCAGCCAAAGGTTCACGATGCTCGTGGAAGGGTCCCCCGTCCCCGACTCGGTGAGGGTCACATTTGTGAGGTTGATCACGGTCGTGGAGGGGTTGTTGAGGATCACATAGATGACCGTCACGTTGGAGGTGCCGGGCAGGCAGGAGCAACTGCAGGGCACGGGGGTGCCCGTTTGAACCGGCATGATCACGGGTGTCGGAGAGAGCGTGGGTGTGAAGGTATAGGTCCAAGTGGAGGTATAGCTGGGGGTGAAGGTGTTCGTGGCCGCGGGGGTGGGGGTGTTCGTGCCGGGCGGCAGGGTGTTGGTGGGGGTGTTGGTGTTGGTCAAGGTATAGGTCGGCGTATAAGTGAAGGTGGCCGTGTAGCTCGGGGTCGGGGTGTAGGAGAAGGTCGGGGTATTGGTGGACAAGGGCGTGGGCGTGTTGGTGCCGGGCGGAAGGGTATTCGTGAACGTGGGGCTCTTCGTCGCCGTGTAGGTGGGGGTGTTGGTGTAGGTGAAGGTAGAGGTATAGGTGGGCGTAGCCGCGGGATAGCAGGTCAGCCCGTCCGTCAGCCCGTAGCCGGGGATTCCCGCCGTGCCGAAGTTCAACTCCACCACGAATTCCCCGCTCCCGCCGCTGATAGGCAGATAAAGGAAGGGTTTGATCTGGGTTCCGATGCCACCGGAGACTCGGATTCCACCCTCGGAAGCCAAGGACCCATCGGGATTAAAATAGAGGAAGTCCCCCCAATACTCATCGCTAAACACACACCGGTCAAAGCTAGGGTAGGGTGGGTTCCCCTGGTTTCCCTCGAAAATGCCCGTTCCCCCGATCAGGTTGCTATTGCTGGGTTGTTGGCCGCCAGTGGTTTCAAAGGCGTACCAAGCGTAGATCACCTGGGCGGGAGGGTTAGCATTGATGCCCGCGGTTCCCAAGTCGTTCACCTGGTAAAGGAGAATCTCGAATTGGCGCGTCGCGCCCTTGGAATCGATCACAGATTTTGAGAGGGCATAAGCGGTCGGAAAGGAAGAGCCTTGGTTCCAAGCGTAACTGGTGGTGCCGTTCCCCTGGGCGGTGGGCATATTTTCCCCACTCATCATCAGTCCTTGGGCGTGGTGGGGCAAAGCGTTGGAAGAACTGTCAAGTGTCGTACCCAATGGGTTCAACTGCTGGATGGCGCTCCCTCCGTTCCAAGCGATGACTTGGGCGAAGCTGGAGTTGAGGCTTGGGTTCATCGCCCGGAAAGGAAGAAGGGGACTGCTGAGTGTCCCTAATTGCAATATGCCGCCGGACTGGTCGGCCCTTTGTTGGGAGCTCAGATTGCCGGTGAAGTTAACGATGGTTTGGGCGCCACAGCTCACCGTTTGGGTGCCGGTGACGGTGGCCGTCGGGCTAGAAGTGGACGTCAATGTCGGTGTATTGGTAGAAGTGAAAACAGTGGTCGTAACCGTGGGGGTGTTAGTGTAAGTGTTGACAACGAAGTAAGTGGAAGTAGGGCTGTTGGTGGGAG
The DNA here is from genome assembly GCA_035524855.1 of bacterium. Taxonomy (GTDB): domain Bacteria; phylum Oederibacteriota; class Muellerivitia; order Muellerivitales; family Muellerivitaceae; genus DATKOC01. The sequence continues at coordinate 33,716 of DATKOC010000127.1, read as the reverse complement.
TGGAAGTCGGTGTCGAGGTGTACCAGGTTCCCGTTGGTGTGGCGGTCGGCGGACAGGTGGGTTGCGCCGGCTGGCTGATGCAAGCCTGCATTTTTGCCACGGTGCTGGATAATTGACCGGCGACGTAAATCGCTCCCGTTTCATCTACCGCTATCCCAAAGGCACCCGCCAAAAGACCGCCATTCGCACAGCTCGACAAAAGAGTCCAGCCGCTGTTGTATATGAAGTAACCATTGTAATTGCTGGAGGCCACATAATAGTTTCCCGCCAAATCGGCCGTGATCACATAGGGGCTGGTGGGTGTCGCAACAACGCTCATGGTTCCATAGGTATAGGTTCCGGTCTGCGGCAGGCTTACTACCCTATTATTAACTGTGTCGTCCACAAAGAGGGTCGATCCTACTTTCAAAGTGCCCGTGGGCGCGTTAAATCCATAGCCCGTTAAGGTGTTCCGTAAGGCTCCCGTGCTATCCAAGAGGTAGATCGTTCCATCGTCCACGCACACGTACACCGTCCCCGATGCATCCACATAAACACTTCGGTTCGTCCCGCCCCCTAGGCCGCTGGGGCTGGTCCAAACTACATTTCCATTCGCATCCAATTTGACAACATGGCCCGATGGGCTGCGTTGCACAAGGTACACTCCGTCATAGGCGCAGTTTCCCGTCGCCACGCTGAAGGCCTGTAATCCCGTTACCACGCCGTTCGTTCCAAAGGAAGCCACCGGCGCTCCGTTGTAGTCATAGGCATATATCGCTCCCGTGCCCGAATCCCCCCGATCCGGCGCGTAAACCCGGTGCCGGCTCATATCAACCGCTACGCCCGCAGCGGCCGTAAGGGCGGGAGTTGTCCAAGCAACGGCCGCTTGGCAGCAGTTGGTAGTGGGAGTTTCGGTCGGGCTATTGGTGGCGGTGGCGGCAGTTCCTGCCAACGTAGGGGTGTTGGTGGGAGTGGAAGTCGTTGTCAACGTAGGCGTATTGGTGGCCGTCGTGGCGAAAGTGGCGGTCTGGGTCCACCAATACTCCAAAGTCGAGGTGGTCATTGGGCCGCCGGTATAGGTCCAGGTAGCGGTGGGGGTAGAGGTCGCGGTGCGGGTAAAAGTGATCGTTGGTGTGAAGGTCGGCGTTGAGGTTGAGGTATTCGTGGGACTGTTGGTCGCTGTGGGCAAGGTCCCCGTAGAGGTTGGGGTGTTGGTGGGTGTCGAGGTCGACGTGAAGGTCGCCGTCTTGGTTGGCGTGGATGTCGGGGAATTCGTGGCGGTGGAAGTAGTTGTGAGGGTGGGGGTCGAGGTGGGGGTCACGCTGCCCAGGCAGGTGATAGTTCCCGCGCAAAGGTTCTCGTGGATGACCTTGGTGAGACCGCCGTCCGCCACGTAAACATTTCCGGTTTGGTCCACCGAAATGCCGATGGGACTATTGAAAATCAGGGAGCTTCCGATTTGCGTGATGAAAGAACCGTTACTGTCGAAGACTTCGACCCGCTTGTTGCCGCTGTCCACCACGTAAATATTGCCCCCGCAATCGGTGGCCACGCCCTGGGGACCGTTGAATTGGCTGTTCCCCGTGCCGGAGGTGCCCCACTTGGCGAGGAAATTCCCATTCGAGTCGAATTTCTGGATCCGGTTGTTGCCGTTGTCCGTCACGTAAACATACTGCCCCCAGGGGTCCACCGCCACGTCGGCCGGGGAGTTGAACTGGCCGTTGCCGCTTCCCGAAGTTCCAAAACCCAAGAGGAAGTTTCCACCGGAATCGAATTTCGCGATCCGGTTGTTTCCGGTGTCCGCCACGTAAATATTCCCGGAGGAGTCGACCCAAACCCCGTCCGGAAGGCTCAGATGCCCGTTCCCGCTGAAAGTTCCAACCCTTAGCAAAAAGGTCCCCGTGGAGCTGAACTTCTGGACCCAGCTATTCCAATCCGGCACGTAAACATTGCCGGCGCTGTCGCAATAAATGTTGCGCGGCATGGAGAATTGCCCGAACCCCGTTCCGTAGCTGCCGAACTTGATGTTCTGGTAATTTCCGGTGCCGTCGAAAGCCTGGACGTCGTTTTGGCTGGAATCGGAGACGTAAACGTAGCCGTTCGAGCTGTTCACCGCCACGCCATAGGGGCCGATGAACTGGCCGGCCACGGCGCCAAGGGTGCCCCATTGGGTGTAGTAGCAAAAGGTCAGGGAGATGGGGGTCTGGGTATAGGTCAGGGTCGCCGTTTTGGTGGCGGTGGAGGTAAAGGTGGCGGTAGGGGTTGAGGGACTTCCAGTGGGGGTAGGCGTTGAAGTAGGGGTTAAAGTGGAAGTTTTTGTCGCTGTGGAAGTTGGGGTAGGCATCGTGCCTGTCGGAGTCGCGGTAGGAACCAGTGGCTGAGGCGCTATGAGGGAGGCCCATTGGTGCCCATAAGGTTCAATATTATTGCTGTTAAGGGTAACAGCCCCTGTCCCGTCCCGGTTAACCCTGACTATCGTATTGGGTCCGCTGCCCGCACGGTAGATCAAGGCAAGGCTGTCCGGGGACCAGCTGGGTTCTACCCCGGCCCCCACGAGGATGTTTCCACTGCCATCAGGATTAATCACGTAAATGGCGTAAGAGGTATTGGAATCGTAGGCGATCTTCGATCCATCCGGTGACCACCGTGCGTTATAGCATCCCGGCCCCGTTGAAAGATTGGTGATGTTGGTCATCGCGGAGCCATCCTGATTCATGATCCAAATGTCGTAGGTCGAGCTCAGTTTCGTGAAAAGGACCCGAGTGCCGTCCGGGGAATAGAAGGGGTTATCGGCCCCGATGGTACCGGGTATGGCAATAATGCCCGTGCCATCAGGCCGGACGGTCTCAAGGCCCCTCGAGACGGTATCGGCGAACATGATTTTGGAACCGTCCGGGGCCCAACTGGGATGGGATCCGTTCAGGACTGTGACCGAGGTCGCGCTGGGCACGTCCAAAATGTACATTTTGGAGGATCCGGTGATACTGAGGGTTCCGGTGATCTTGTTCCCGTCGGGCGACCACTTGCCATCCTGCTGGACCGGGGCCAGGTTTGTGTTAGGGCCAAGCGTCCCGTCGGCATTGACGATGTAGAGCCCTCCGTTCCCCCTGGAGCCGGAGAGCTCGTAGCAGATCCGGGACCGGTCCGGCGACCATTGCGGGTGGGAGGGATCCTGAAATATACCCAAGTTGGTCAATTGCCGGATGTTGCCGCCGTTGGAATCCATGAGATAGAGGTTGTCCGCGAAGGTCGAGGTATTGATAGCGCCGTAGACGATGTCCTCGGCTCCCGGCGTGGGCGTGGAGGTCGCGGTGGCCGTGGTCCAGCTCCCCGTCGGGGTGGGGGTAGAGGTGGGAGTTCGGGTGGAACTATTGGTAGGGGTAAGGGTCGGCGGATTGAAAGCGCTGGTATCCAGTTTGGCCACGAAAGCGTTCTTGATCCCCTTTGTTTGGTAAGCGTTAGCCGTTGTCGGGAAATCAGCCGAAGTGGTGTATCCAGCCACATAAACGTTTCCACTGCCATCCACGGCGATGGCGTTTCCGTTGTCGGTCCCGTTGGCCCCCAGGTAAGTGGAATAGATAAGCTGGTCCCCGAAGGAGTAGGAAGGGTTCAATTCCGAAACGAAAGCGTGGACAAAATTAGTGTTGGGGTCCGTGGTCTGGTAGGCCCCACTGGTGGCCGGGAAATCGTTGGCGTTGGTGGTGCCCACGACATACATCCGGCCAGCGGAATCCACTGTCAATCCGCTGACGTTATCGCTGCCGCTGCTGCCGAAATAGGTCATATAAAGAAGCTGGGCCTTGCCGCTCAAGGCCGGGTTCAGCTTGGCCAAAAAAACGTTCTGGGCGTCGAAAACCTTGGGGGTAGTCTGGTAGGCCCCCGTCGTCGTGGTAATGTCGGAGGAGTTGGTTTGGCCCGCCACGTAGATGACCCCGCTGCCGTCCACCGCGATGCCCTGTCCCGCCTCGCTGTTGCCGCTCCCCCCCAGGAGCGTCCCGTAAACCAGCTGGTTGCTGCCGGTCAGGGCCGGGTTGAATTTGCACACGAAGATCCCGCCGATCGTCTGGTAGGCGCTGCCGGTGGTCGGGAAATTGGTCGTGCCAACCTGTCCCGTAACGTAGATATTTCCGCTTCCGTCCACGGCGATCCCGTTGCCGTAATCCGACCCCAAGCCCGACCCGTTGATATAGGTGGAGAAAACGACCTGCGCGCTGCCCGTGGCGAAAAGGTTCAATTTCGTCGCGAAGGCGGGCCAGTAGCTCGCCGACGTTTGGAAGGCGCCGCTGCTCTTGGGGAAATCGCTGGAAAGGGTGTACCCCGTCAAATAGACGTTCGCGCTGGCGTCCAGGCACATTGCCCTGGGCTGGGTTTGGCCGGTCCCGCCGAAATAAGAGGAATAAACCAATTGGCCCCCGGCGATCTGGGATGGATCCAACTTGGTGATGAAGGCGCTGCCATTGGTCGCTTGCAAAGCCCCACCGGTAACGGGGAAATTGCTTGATCTTGTTGTACCCGCCACGTAAATCTTCCCCGTCGCGTCCACGGCGATGGCCTGGCCCAAGTCCGTGGCGTTTCCGCCCAGGTAACTGGCGAAAACCAATTGAGCGTTCCCCGAGGCCGAGGGGTTCAGCTTGACGACGAAGGCCTTGGAGTTCCCCAACCCCAAGGGGAAGGTGGATTGGTAGGCTCCCGGCGAGAGAGGGAAATTGGTGGAGGAAGTGCTACCAGTGAGGTAGATATTGCCGCTGGAATCCACCACCATCGCCAGGCCGGCATCCGAACTGCCGCCCCCCACGTAAGTGGAGTAAACCAATTGGGCGCTGCCGGTTTTCGTCGTATCCAAGATGGAGACAAAGGGAAATTCTCCCCCATTGATCACCGATTGGTAGGCGCCGGCGGTCGAAGGATAAGTGGTTCCTTGGGCGTAGCCCACCACCACGATCCTACCTTGGCTATCCAAACCAATACCCTTGGCGTTTTCACCCGAAGACATTCCGCCCACTCCGGCGATATAGGTGGAATAAACCAGCTGGGCGTTGCCGCTCAAAGCGGGGTTAAGTTTAGTTACGAAAACATGGTTGGCCTGCACATCCGGATCGGTGGTCTGGTAGGCCCCGGAGGTCGTCGGAAAGTTGGTGGAATAGGTGTTCCCCGTCACGTAAATATTGCCGCCGGAATCCACGGTGACGGCGTTGCCATTGGACCCGTTATTGCCGGCCAGGTAAGTCGAGAAAGCAAGTTGGGCGCTGCCGGAGGCGGAAGGGTTGATTTTGCTGACAAAAGCGTAACCGTCGGTGCTGGAAACAGGCGTGGGCAGGTAAGCCCCAGCAGAAGTTGGAAAATTCGTCCCGGTAGTCGTGCCCGTCAAGTAAATATTCCCGCTGGGGTCCAGGCACATCCCATTGGGTTGGCCCCCTGGGCCCAGGTAGGTGGAGTAAACCAACTGGGCGCTGCCGGAAGCCGCCGGGTTGAGCTCCACCGCGAAACAACTCTGGGAGCCGGGGTAGGTGGTTTGATAAGCGCCTGAGGTCGTCGGGAAATCCAAGGAGGTGGTGTAACCGGAAACGAAGATATGCCCCGAACCGTCCACCGCGATGTTCCGGCCATAATCATTGCCGGTTCCACCTAAGCGGGTGGAATAAACCAGTTGGGCGCTGCCCGAAAGGGTTGGGTTTAATTCAGCGACGAAAACGCCGCCGGTTGTTTGATAAGCTCCGCTGGTGGTGGGATAGCCCGACAAGGCGTCACCCGCGAGGTAGATGTTCCCGGAACTGTCCAAGGCCATCCCCAGGTCAAAACCCCCTCCACCCGTCGAGAGAAGAAAAGTGGAATAAACCAATTGGGCCGCCCCGCTCGCGGAAGGGTCGAGCTCGGTAACGAAAACCTCGTTGGTGCCGGCCCCGTTCGTTGGTTGATAGGCGTTGGACGTGGTGGGAAAGGTAGAGGCATTGGTCCATCCAGCAACGTAAATATGGCCACTTGCATCCACCGCGATGTTGTTCCCGGATGAATTGTTCTGCCCATAGATCCAAGAAACGCCTCCCAAGTAAGTGGCATAGGCCAATTGGGCGTTCCCACTGGCCGAGGGATTGATCTTCACCACGATCGCCATTTGTGCCTGTTGGTTCGGAACCAAGGTTTGAAGGGCCCCGGTGGTCGTGGGAAAGTTGATCTCCTGGGTGTAGCCGGTGATGTAAACATTGCCGGAAGCGTCCATGGCCATTCCATTTTCTACGGCACCCCCAGTCGGCCCGATGCTCATTCCACCCAGGTAACTGGAGTAATCGAGGACCGGGTCAATGACCAGCGTTTTGGACCGGTCGTAGGAATCCACGACAAAGGAAACCTGGTTCGTCCCCGCTAAGACATAACGGCCTTTCAAAAGCTTCCGGCTATTTGGGCTTTCCTGGTAAACCACAGGGGCCTTGAAGGCCACCGCTCTATTCCCAAGCCTCAAAACCAGGTTGCCATCCTGGAGCTCGGCCTGGCTGGCTCCCTCATAATCCATCCGGATGCGCCGGGGATCAGCCCCGGGATGAACCACGAAATCGTATTCCAACTTCCCTTGGTTCCCGTAGTACACCATGTCGATTCCCGGGTAGGCGTCGCGGACCTTGAGCCGGGAATAGAGGGGTACTCCGGTCTTCCAACGGGAGGAGTCATTGCCGATGAAATAGTCAGCCTTGGCCTGCAGTTGTTCCGCGCCTTTCAACAAGCCTTGTCCTACGCCATGGAGCCGCACGCGCAATACCGAAGAGTTACTCGAGGAGTGGTGGGCTTGGGGGCCAGACGAAACAGGGGAACCGGAACCCTCTACCGCCAGGACCGATTCGCGGGGGGTGAAAAAGAGCGTATAACCACTGCCCCGGGAGAGGTATTCCACCCGGTGGTCCGTTTGTCCCAGGTTCCGTTCAAAATACAAAGGCACTTTTTCGAGAATGGCTTTAGCTTGGGCCAAGTCGGAATGGGATGCCGGAGTGCGGTTCTGGGCAAAAACCCTAGCCGGCTTTTTCGGGGTAAAGGCGCAAGCGAGCAAGATCCCTATTAAGAGGAACAAGAGGCTTTTGTAGCTGAAGCCGAGGGATTCCCCGGTCCGCTTTGCCGCGACAAAACGGTTATATAGTCCTAAGAGAAATTGCATTAAACCTTGCCATTCCGCTACCGGATATTCACTTCTCGGCTTTGCGTCATGCCTTCAGACTGCACTTGAATATAATATTTCCCCGGTTCCACCAATTGGCCGTCCCCAGACCGTCCGTCCCACTCGAAGCTCCAGCGGCCCGCCTGCAGGGTTCCCGCGTACATCCGGCGGACTTCCAGGCCCAGGGAGTTTATCACCCTTACCACCACCGTGCCCGCCACCTCCCGGTGGACCACGACCTTCAAATTATTGCCTGAAACCTTGTCTTTCGCCGCGTCCGGCGGCGTTTCCATGGGCTTTACTACTGCTTTTACCGCCTTCTTCAGGATCGGCATCGCCTGTTGTACCGCCTTCTTCACAGGCACCGGTGCCGGCGTTGTGATCGGCTTTTGGATCGGCTCTGGTACGGACTGCAATGACCTCCACAGGAAATAAGTCCCCGACAGCAGGAGCAACAGGATCGGGATCAGCCACTTCCAGGGCTTGATTCCCCCGTCTTGTTCCGCGTCTCCCGGCAACTGGGGCTCAGGCAACCCGTAGCGGTGGTAAATCTCCTCGGCGGCCTGCCCAAATTCCCAAGCCTCGGTTTCCGACTGGGTCAGTGTTTGCTCTAATGTTTGCTCCTCGGCGTCGGTCAGTTCGCCGAAAAAATATTTCTCGAACAAGGGGTTCATCTCTCTTCCCCCTTCTGCCGTCGCTCCAGGCGTTTACGAAGGGATTCCAAGCACCGGGACAGGCGCGACATGACCGTTCCGACCGGAATTTTCAGGCTTTCGGCCAACTGGCCGTAACTGAGGCCCTCCTCGTCTCGTTTCTTCAGCAATGTCTTGCAGGGATCGCCCAGGGCGTCCCTTTCGGCCCGGATGGAATCCGCCAGGGCCTTGATCCGGCTTTGGCTTTCTTCCTTTTGCGCCTGGTCCAGGGCCTTGCCCGCGGCCAGGGCTTCCATATCCTCGGTTTCCGACACCACCTGCCGCCGGCGTTTCCGGATGACCCGGAAACTTTTGTACATGGCGATTTGGTACAGCCACCGGTAAAGGGAGGACCGGAACTGGAAATCCTTGATCTGGACGTAAGCCGCCAGGAAGGTTTCTTGGACGACGTCTTCCGCGTCCGAATCCCGGTATCCCAACAGGTGGCAACAGGCCCGGTAAAGCTTGAGGCGATAGGTTTGGTCCAGGTATTGCTGGGCCTCGATATCGCCCTCGAGGAGCCTTTGAACTAGGGTTTTATCGTCCAATCCGGGTCTCTTTCGTTCCTAGCCCCTCACCTAAGAGTGCAGGTGGCATGGAAAACTATTCCAAAAAAATGAATGACAAGGGGTACAAAGATAGCACAGGGTTTTAGGGCTGAAAACGTGGGTTTTAGATGGTATTTACTGGTTTAGATCAGGATTAAAAGAAGAGGAAAGTCGTTCCGATGGTGGCTCCAAGCCTTTGGGCGGCGTTGCCGCTGTTGACCGATATTTCAAAGTTCCCAAAGGACCCGATCAGGGCGATCAGTTCCCCCTTTTTGGCCTGGGCGTAATGCTCGTGGAGGTTGAGAATCACGGTCTTGCCCATCTTCAGCCTCAAGGGTTTTTTCAAATGGTGGGCCTCGAAATTCGTCACCAAATTCCCGAAATGGTCGATCCAGAGGACCTGCCCCACCAATCCCTTTGGGGTCTTAAAGGGAACCGGGATTTCGCGCCATATGAGGTTGGAAAGTTTCTTACCAAGTCGAGCGGCCGGAACCCCTTTCGCCAAATAAGCCGCGGCGGGGGCGAAAATATCCCGGCCATGGAAGGTGGAACTGGGGTTTTTGAGGCGGTATTTTTCCCCGGTCAGCTCGATGATTTCCGCGATCTTGCGGCCCTTGAGCGCCGCCGTAAAGAGGCCGTTGTCGGGACCCACGAAAGTCTGTCCCCCAGCTTTCAGGACGACAGGCTTGCGGGCGCTGCCTACTCCCGGATCCACGACCGCTAGGTGAATGGTTCCCTTCGGTAAATAATCCAACGCGGTCTTGAGGAGGAACGCCCCGGCGATAACGGCCTGGGCTGGCACTTCATGCGTTAAATCGACCATTCGAGCCCCAGGACAAATACCCTGGATGACTCCCTTCATGGCCCCGACGTAGGTGTCTTGGGTGCCGAAATCGGTTAACAACGTAATGATAGGAGGTTTCATTTAATCCATTCTCAGGGTTCGAAGTGCGCAGTGCGAAGTTCATAGTTATTAAATTTTTCATCCACCTTGCGGATGAAAAAAATCACTGAGGACTGCGGACTTAAAACTGCGAACTCTTCAGGAAGTCCATCCCGCCAGGAATTCCTCAATTAAAAAGGGCAAGTCGTCATGATAACCGCCCTCGAGCAAGGCGAAGATGGGCCAACCCGTTTCCTTCAGCCGCTGTCCGATCACCCGGTAATCCTTTTGCGCAAGGCCAAATTGGGTGAGCGGGTCCTTTTCATAGGTATCAAACCCCATGGAGATTCCAATCAGGTCGGGTTTGAAATCCCGGATCTTCCCCAAGGCGCTTTCCAGGGCGGGAAAATAATCGGTCCCCTCCGTTCCCGGGGCCAGGGGAAAATTCACGCAATTCCCCCTCGATTGCCGTCCCGTCCCGGGGTAGGCGGGAAATTGATGGAGGGAAACGTAAAGAAACTCTTCCTTGCCGAAACAGAAATCCTCCGTGCCATTGCCGTGGTGGCAATCCAGGTCCAGCACCGCGGCTCTTTGGATCTTGCCCTGTTGGGCCATGTCCTGGACCGCCACCGACATGGAGTTGAAATAGCAGAATCCCATGGACTGTTGGGGAGTGGCGTGGTGCCCGGGTGGCCGCATAAGGGAAAAAACCGGGGTGCCGTCGAGGCTCTCTTGGGCCGCCTGGAGGGCCGCCCCCGCCGAGAGGAGGCTGCATTGGAAGACGCCGGGCGCCCCCGGCGTGTCGGGATCAAAATAGCCTTCCGCCTGGACCAGGTGGATGAGGTGCTCCCCATGCACGGCTTGGATTTTCTCAATCGGGGCGGCCATCGGTTCCTGGAAAGCCGTGGCGGGCAATAGCTTTTTCAAGTGCTCCAGGGACCGGAGCACGCGTGCCGGCCTCTCCGGATGCCCGGAGATGTCGTACTGTCCGGCTTTCGGGGTGGAGAGTATTTTGAGGGAATTTGTTGAATTCAAGTTTTGAGTTCGTAGTTCTGAGTTTTGAGTTTATGAAATTTTCGATGGGAAACAACCATCGAAAATCAATCACAACTCAAAATTCATAATTTAAAATTATCCCTATTTTCCACCGCTGTGTTTCCGGAGCTTCTCCGCCAAAATGTACTTGTCGAGGCGGATGACATCCTGCTTGTTGATGGCGAGGATCTTGAGGCCCGCCCGGTAGGTGGAACCGTTGCTGCCCCCGGCCTCGGAATCCGCTCGGACCACCTCCGCGATGAGGGTGATGGGGGCGGGATAGTTGGGAAGGTAGAGGTGGATTTCCAAGGCCATCTCGGGGGGGAAAGGGACCTGGCCGACCAGCGACATGCCGCCCATGGAAATGTCACGGGTAACGGCGTGGGCGATGGCGGATTTCTTGGAAAGGTCGGGTAGTTGGTCAATCGTGGATTCCCGGTAGGAGGGGTTGGAGAGGGTGCTCACCAATTCCGCTTTAGGGATCAGGCAGTAGGTCACCTTGACAGAGGCGTCAATGCGCTCGAATTGCCTTTTTTCCATCCAACCCGTGTGAACCGGCGGCATTTTTCAACTCCTCAAAACCACTCGACTGTCGGCTGATTCATTTCTTCCAATGGATGCAATTCACCGGGCAGCCCTTCATGGCGGATTCGATCGGGGCATCCCCCGCGCCCTGGGGGTTGTAAACCTCCGCCAATCCATCGGCGGTCATCCGGAAAACCTTGGGTACTTCCACCACGCAGGCTTCGCACCCAGTACAACTGCTCTGGTCGACGTAAGCGATGCGGTTGAGTTTTTTGGTTGGCGCCATTTTTCCGCGGCCCTTGGCCTTCCCTGCCGTCTTTAGAATTGCACCCTAAAGCTAGTACTTCCTGCAATATCTGTGCCGTTGGATTCTCCCACTACCGCCCAGTGCAATCCCTCCCCCAAATCGAAACCGAACACATACTTGGGTTCAAAAATGACAGGCCCGGCGTCACTGTTGACAGTGGCGCTGATGGGATAGGAGGAAGAGGTGGAGGTCTCGGTTACGGTGCCAGTGGCGGTGATGTTGGAGGAAATATCGCCGGCGTTCCTCTGGAACCCCACTGCCGCGAAAGGAAAAATCATGCCGAGGCTTTTGCCCACCAGCAGCTTCGCCCCGAAACTCCGGACGTTCCAGCTCATGGCGTAAACGGAGGTTCCGGTCAGGTCGAGGTTGTAACCCGTTCCCGAATAATCGTAAGTGGTGCTCTGCTTCATGTCGGTCTTCACCGAGAACCCGCCTTGAAGGGTGTCGTAACTCACACCCACCGTTACCGTGGGAAGCATGGCGCCGTCCAGGATCTTATAGCGCAGGTCCAAGCCCCAACCGGTGAAATTAGCCGCGAACCCGATCTCAGGAATGGTGACATTGGGCAGGTAGGTCACCCGCACCCCGGCATCCAACCCGTTCAGGAGCCCGACCCGGGCCGTGGCAAACGGGAAAGGCACCGGAATGACCGCCGGGATATTTATCCCGGATTGGAGTAAAAGGGCCCCCAAGGAGACACTCCCTAGGTTGGGCAGGCCGATCACATCCGCCCCCGCGCCGAAACCGATCTCAAAATGGGGTCCGCCCAAGAGATCAAACACCTGGGGGGGGTTGTTCCAGCCGAGGGTGGAATAAAAACCCATGCTCCGGGAAAAAGTCCCGTTCACGTAATCGGAAAGGGATTGAAAATCGGTGGTGGCCTGGGTGATGAAGGATTGGACCTGGGGTGGGGGGGCCTGGCCGAAGCCGCGGGAAGGGGGGAAAGCCAGGATAAGTAATCCGGCGGCCAGGAAAGGCCTGAGAGTTTTAGCGGAAATCATGAGGTTTTCCCCGTCCTTGCTCGATGTTGGGACCGTTGATCAATCCCATGACAGATGGGTTTTTCAACGCTCCCACTTTAAGCCAGGACGGGAAAAATGGAAAGGATGGAAGTAATCGTCTTTGTTATTACTGTTTTTTCAAGTCGCTTTTCTTGACCTTCACGAGGTCCATGCCGCAAGTAGGGCACTTGCCGGGTTTGGTTCCGGTGAAATCCCCCATCGGGCAGACCCAGACATATTGGTCCGCCTCGGCCGCGGGCGCTTCCGTTTTTTTCTTTTTAACGGTGGCGGTGCTTTTCTTCACGGCTTTGGCCGTGGCGTGCTTGGCTTTGGGGGTGCTTTGGGGAGCCGCCGGAGTGGCGACCGCCACGCCTTTGTTGGCGCCCTCGTCGGCCCGTACCCCGTTGGCCATCAAGCCCATCACCATCATTAATCCCAGCCGAATCATGGTCTTCATATTTCGCTCCTTCTTTGGATGTGAAGCGCTCCAATCGTAACCTATCCGCCTCCTGGATTTCCACCACCCCGGTTGTTCAACCTAGTTTCTGAACCAGCCTCCAAAACCACCCTTCCACCTTGGGGTTTAAGGTGTTCCATTTCCAGGCCATGAACAGCGCCGGATAAACCAGTAATTCCAGGACAAAAGAAGTAAAGACACCACCCACCATAGGCGCGGCAATGCGTTTCATGACGTCGCTTCCGACGCCGCTGGAGAAAAGGATGGGCACCAGCCCGAACCAGGCGGCGCAAACGGTCATGAGCTTGGGCCGCAGGCGTTTGACCGCTCCGTGGATCACCGATTCCTCCAGGTCCTCTTTCGTAACCATCCTTCCCTTTTCCTCGAATTCCTTGAAGGAAAGGTTAAGGTAAAGCAGCATGACCACCCCCGTCTCAGCGTCGAGGCCCGCCAGGGCGATCAGCCCGATCCAAACCGGCACCGAGGTGTTGTAGCCCAGCAGGTCCAACAGCCAGATGGCCCCGATGAGCGAGAAGGGCACCGCCAGCAGCACGATCACCGTCTCGGTGAAGGACTTCGTGTTCAAGTGGATCAAGAGGAAGACCAGGAGCAAGGCCAGGGGAATCATGACCCTGAACCGCGCGGCGGCCTTCACCATGTTCTCGTATTGTCCGCTCCAGACCAGGCTGGTCCCGGACGGCAGGTTTACTTTTTCCGCCAGGAGCTTTTTGGCGGCCTTGACGTAGCCCCCGATGTCGGCGCTTTCGGTGTCCACGTAGACGTAGCCGGCCAGGAGGCCGTTTTCGTCCCGGATCATGCTCGGCCCCAGCGCCAGGTGGATGTCCGCTAATTGGGCCAACTGGACCTTCGTCCCTGAGGGGGTGGTCACCAGGACCCGGCGGAGTTTGTCCACGTCGTCCCGGAAATCCTTGGCCAGCCGGACACTGACCGGGTAACGCCCCCGGCCCTCCACGGTGGTGGTCACCGTATCCCCCCCAATGGCCGTCTCGATGATCTCGTTAACGTCCTCCAGCATCAGGCCGAAGCGGGCGATCTGGTCCCGGCGGGGTTCGATGTCCACGTAATAGCCGCCCGACACCCTCTCGGCGAAAACACTGCTGGTGCCCGGGAGGGTTTTCAGGGCGTTCTCTACCTGGATGCCCACCCGCTGGATGGTATCCAAATCCCCTCCTACCACCTTGATGCCGATGGGGGTTTTGACCCCGCTGGTGAGCATATTGATGCGGTTGATGATGGGCATGGTCAGCGCGTTGGCCCAGCCGGCGAATTGCAGGGCGGCGTCCATGTCGTGCTTGAGTTTTTCCTCGGTCATGCCGGGCCGCCATTGGGCCTTGGGCTTGAGCCAAACGGTGGTTTCCACCATGGAAAAGGGGGCGGGGTCCAACGGGGTTTCCGCCCGGCCCGCCTTCCCAAAGACCCGTTCCACCTCGGGGAAACTTTTCAGCACCCGGTCCTGCGCCTGCAGCACCCGCGCGGCCTCGGTCACCGACAAGCCCGGCAAGGTGGTGGGCATGTAAAGCAGGGAACCTTCCCACAGGGGCGGCATGTACTCGCTTCCCAGCCGGGTGACGGGAAAAATCGTCACCACCATGAGGCCCAAAGCGGAGAAAAAGACGGTTTTGCGGTGGCCCAACACCCAGCGCGCGGGGCCGGCGTAAAGGCTGCCCAGGAAGCGGTTCAAGGGATTCTGCTCCTCCCCCCGGACCTTACCCCTTAAGAAGACCACCATCAGGACGGGAGTAAGGGTGATCGCCAACAAGGCCGCGAAAAACATGGAGAAGGTCTTGGTGTAGGCCAGGGGCGAGAAGAGCCGTCCGTCCTGCCCCTGCAGGGCGAAGACCGGCAGGAACCCCACCGTGATGACCAACAAGGTGAAAAAGAGTGATGGGCCCACTTCCCGCGCGGCCTTGAGGATGACTTCGGCGCGGGTTTGGGTTTCAACAATGCCTTCCTTGGCGTCTTGGCGTCTCGAGTCATCACCCTCGGCTAAAGGCCGATGGGTGAGCGGTGAAATTGTTTTTTCCCACTCCTCCAACCGCTTCACGGCGTTCTCCACCATGATGATGGAGGCGTCCACCATGGCCCCGATGGCGATGGCGATGCCACCCAAGCTCATAATGTTGGAGGAAACCCCCAGATAGCGCATGGCCACGAAGGACAGGAGGATGGCCACCGGCAGGGTCAGGATGATGACCAAGGCCGAGGGCAGGTTCCAGAGGAAAACCAGGCATACCACCGAGACCGCCACGGCCAGCTTGAGGAGTTCGCGGGTCAGGGTCTTGATGGATTCCCCGATGAGCTCCGACCGGTCATAGACCGGCACGATCTCCACACCCTCCGGCAGAGAGGGTTTCAGTTCCTCGATCTTCTGTTTCACGCGGGCAATCACGTTCAAGGCGTTCTCACCGTACCGGGCGGTCACGATGCCGCCCACCACCTCACCCTGTCCGTCGAGCTCCGCCACACCCCGCCGCACGTCGGGGCCCAGCTGGACCTTGGCCACATCCCTTACCAGGATGGCCGTTCCCTGCTTATCCCGCCCCACTGGCACGGTCTCGATGTCCTGGGCGCCCTTGAGGTAGCCCAGCCCCCGCACCATGTACTCGGCGCCGTTGATGTCGAGCAGACGCCCCCCTGCCTGCCGGTTGCAGGTTCGTACCGCCTCCAGCACTTGGGCGAAAGTGAGGTCGTAGGCGGCCAGGGCGTTGGGGTTGACCTCCACCTGGTACTGCTTGGTCATGCCGCCCACCGTAGAAACTTCGGCCACGCCGGGCAGGCTTTGCAGTTGGTAACGCAAATTCCAATCCTGGTAGCCCTTCAGGTCCGCCAGGTCGTGCTTGCCGCTTTTATCCACCAGGGCGTACTGGTAAACCCAGCCCACGCCGGTCGCGTCCGGCCCCATCTCGACGCTCACGCCCTGGGGCAGCATTCCCTGGGCCTTGGAAAGGTACTCCTGCACCCGGCTGCGGGCCCAGTAAACGTCGGTGCCGTCCTCGAAGATGATGTAAACGTAGGCGTAGCCGAAATCCGAGAAGGCCCGGATGGCCTTGACCTTGGGGGCCCCCAGCAGGGACCGCACCAGCGGATAAGCCACCTGGTCCTCCAAGATGTCCGGGCTCTTCATCCACTTGGCGTAAAGGACCACCTGGGTGTCGGAGATGTCGGGGATAGCGTCCAAGGGGATGGTCCGCAGGGCCCAGGCGCCCCAGGCCACCGCGAAAACCGTTCCCAACGAGACCAGGAATTTGTTTTTAGCGCACCACTCGATAATTTTGGCGATCATAAAACGCCTCTTTCACCGCCAAGGCACAAAGGGCACCAAGAACAACCAAAGACAATCATGTTTA
Source organism: bacterium (assembly GCA_035524855.1). Taxonomy (GTDB): domain Bacteria; phylum Oederibacteriota; class Muellerivitia; order Muellerivitales; family Muellerivitaceae; genus DATKOC01. Next base: position 17,780 of record DATKOC010000127.1, on the reverse strand, counting down.
AGGTTTCAAAAATTCCAGACTTGATTTTGGTTTTTCCTGGTGTCTTGGTGCCTTGGTGGTTCATTTTTGTACGTCCGAAAAGGCGGCTTGGATCTTGGAATCCGCGTCGATCATGTAAAGGGCCCCATCCACCACCTTCTCCCCTTCTTTCAAACCGGAGATGACCTCCCAAAAGTTGTCCCCCTCGTAACCGGTGGTGATCCTCCGGGGGACAAAAAACCCTTCCCCGGCGGCCGTGAAAACGTACCGCTGGGTGCCCGTATCCATGACGGCGGTGGGGGGCAGGGCCAAGCGCGGCGGCGTGACGGCCTCGATTTCCACGTTGGCGAAGATTTCCGGTGGGGGGGCCTGGGACAAGGTGATCTTGACCCGGGTAACCCGGGACTGGGTTTCGTCGTACGGATAAATCAACGAAACCCGGCCCTCCAAGCGGGGGCCGGACCCGCTCAAGGCCGTCACAAAGGCCTTTTGCCCGACCTGGACCAGGGGCAGGTCCAGGGCGTAAACCTCCGCCACCACGTATCGGCCGGTGGAACGCAGGGACTTATGGGCGGCGAAATCCGTCGCCATGGATGCGAAATCCCCGGCCCCCCCGGCGAAACGCCCGGTCGTGCGGATCGCCCGGGTAATGGGAGCCATTTGAACCGTGGCGTACTTGACCCCAATCAATTGTTCCTTATAGGGGCTCAAATGAACGGGTGCCAATCCCTGCGTTTCCATCTGAAGAGCATGGCTGATTTCTTGAGAACCCTGCCCTGGCGCGGTTTGGACCCTGCCTTCCGGCGCCGTTTCCGGCGTTCCCTCGACCTGCTCCAGGGGAACCAGCTTCATCCCGCAGATAGGACAGTCCCCCGGTTTGTCCCGGCGGATCTGGTGGTGCATGACGCAGGTGTAGATCGTTTTCTTCTCCGCTAGCTGTGTTCGTCCACTTGGTTTTAAGCAGCCGTTGTTGGCCATTCCACCCGCAACCATTACCAAAAGGGATAGGAGAATAGCCAAACTCGGAACTCCTAACTCCCAACCCCTAACTCCTGACTTGTTTTTCATGGTTTATTCCTTTTCCCCGGCATGACCGGTTTGGTAATCCAGTTCCGCCAAGGCTTTCCCGTAATCGGCCTTGGCCTGGAAATAGTTCGTGAGGGTTTCCACGTAAGTGTTGTAGGTTTCCACGTAGTCCGTCAGGGACATTTGCTCGTTGCGGTAGGCCGTCTGGCCGGACTGCCAGGCCCTGCGCACCTGTCCCAGGAGCCCACCCTCCTCATAAAGCCTGAGGATGCGCCAGGCCGACTCGGCGTTGACGAAGGCGTCCTCGGTCATGTGGATGACTTCGTTTTGCTTCCCCAGCAGGTCATAGCGGGAGGCTTCCAGCTCGTCCCCGGCCGCGCCCGCCGCTTGCGCCTGCTTGGCGGGGAAAAAGATCGGCACGCTGACGCCCAGGCGGAAACCGTAATCGGAGAAAGTCCCGCTGTTGGGGTCCCGCACGCCGGAAACCCAAACGTCAAAATCCGGCAGGTAGTCCAGGGAGGCCAGGTTGGCCTTCGCTTCGTTGGCCTCGATAGCCCGGCGGTAGGCGGTGATCTCGGAATTTTGCTGGAGGGCCTCCCGAACCACTTCCTCCTCGTCGCCCGAGAAGGACGGTAAGGCCGTTTCCTCCCCCAGTCGGTAGGTGGTGGCGTGGGGCAGGCTGAAGAGGTGGTTCAGGTTGAATTGGGAGACGCGCAGGGCCCGGCTGTTGGCCACCATCTCGTTGACGGCCTTGGCGGTCTCCATCTGCATGCGCACCGCCTTGACCGAGAGCCACTGGCCGCTCAATTCCTTGGATTGCAGGATGGGCGCCAGCCTTTTCCAGCGTTCCTGGACTTCCTGCAGGATCGTGTCCACGCGCTGGCGGTAATAGAAATCCCAGAAAGCTTGTTTCGCCTGGAGGCTGATGGACCGCCGGGTCTCCAGGGCCATGGCCCGCATCTTCTTGGCCTCGGCGCCGGCCATATCCGCCTTGGCGATGCCTTTCCCGGGAAAACCCAGCTTATCCTCCACCATCCACATCTGCATGCCGGGGTTGGTGGTGTCCACCATGACCATGGGATCGTCGGGGAAAAGCGCCGGAAGCGACTGCCTCCCCGCCGCGTCCGCCCGTTCGTCGGCAGCCTTGATGTGGGGATTTCCCTTTAAGGCTAATTCCACCGCCTTTTGCTGGGTCAAATCCACCGTGGCGGGTTTGTTTTCCTGGGCTTGGGCGTTAAAGGCCAGGCCTAACAGGATGAAGTTGAATAAGTTGAAAAGTCTTTGAATTTTCATGGTCATCACTCCTTTTGGGTGCGCGAACGCGCGAATACGGCCTGGGCCTATAGAGGCCCAGCCGGTAACGTCAAAAGGAATGAATCAGATTCTTAAGGCGAGGGGACCCCGGAGGGGTGGACTACTGGAGGATACGGCGGAGAAGGCTTGGACGGTCCGAAGGACCGGCAAAGCCGCGAATTCGAATGGCGCTACCTGAACAGCAGGAGCATGGACTTGAACTGAGGCGGCGGGAACGGAAGACTGGTCCATGACCTGGCAGAAGGGACTGGTCTTCTTGGAACGGCAGCAGTCGTGCCCTGTTTTGTGCTTCATGGAGCAATGGGCCATCGCGGTGGAGGCCATGCCGGCCTTCTGGCAAAAGTTGCAAGGCGTCAGGGCCACCAGGACCCCGGCGATGAGCGCAGCGCGTTGAATAAGAATAAAGAACTTTGCCATGGCTTGAGCTTACACCTTCCTTTGAAAACCCGTCAAAAGAGGTTTTTAAACCCCTTTCCCTGGTTGGATATTACCCCGGTTAATACCAAGTCTAGGTTGGGGAAGTTTCAGGAAATATGACGGGCATCAGGAAGGCCGGGGACCGGACGCTCTTTCGCTTCCCCCGTCTTGCGGGAGGTTTTGGGAAGGTCCTTGATCCCTTCGGCTTCATAACTTTTGGCCAAGTCATAGGTCAACTGGTCGAAAAATTCGTTTGGTTCCATGGCTTTCTTTTCCATTTTCTTGATTTCTGTGGACGACATAAGGCACTCCTTCATTTGCTTCTAAATTACTAGTGTTGGAAGGATCCGATTTATTCCAAGAAAAGCGGGCAAACCTTTATTAGGAGGGCTGGTTTTTAACTTATTTCGCGCCGGCCCGGCGGGCCGCCATGGCGCCCACGGCGGCGCCGATGAGGAGGAGGGTCACCCACAGAAGAAAGCGGTTGTCACCGATGGAGACCCCATACTTCTTGTCCACGAAGGCCCCCAGCAGGTACCCAAGGAACCCGCCCAAGCCTGAGTAGAGGAAGGTCCAAAACAATTGGCCGAGAGACTGGTATTTAACGCTGGTTCCAAGGAGTGGCTGAATCAGGGGGAAATAGAGAAAACCGTAGAGGGGACCGAGGACCCACCAGTGGTTCATGAAGGAACGGGTGAAGGGGTTCCCGGTGAAAAAAAGAATATAAGTGACCCACAGGTAGGTGGAAACACCCAATCCCCAGCCGAGGACGAAGCTCACCGGCCACAAGATAAACCGCAAAATCCCATCCGCCAATTTCCAACGGTAAACGTAAAGAAGGGGATAGGCCGCCAGGAAAAACAGCGCGCCGTAGTGGAAGTGCAGGGACCAAATGGGGATGGCAAGCGGGTGGCGGCCCAAATGGACGAACCAGGCCAAGGCCAGCCCCTCCCAAACGAGAAGCCGCAGCAACGACCTGGAATCTCCCGAACCCTTCCCCATTCAAAATCCTTGTTTTAGTTTTCGCTGCCGACTGTCGACTGCGGACTTGTCTTTAACCCTTCCGCGTTTTGTTCCCGAACCAAACCACGACCGACACCCCGATCAGGATGAAGATGATCCAAAGAAGGCCCTGGACCTCGGGGCCCCCGAAAAACATTCCCCACTTGGTGTTGAGGGTTTTCCCCAGGAGATAACCCCCCATTGTGCCGCTGACCGCGTCCGAGAGGGTCCCCACCGAGGACCAAAAGGTGAAGTTGACCTTGCTCAAGCCCCAAAGATGCTCCACCAGGATGAAGTAATCCAACACGAAGAAGGGCGCGATGAACATCCAGTAATCGCGGAAAACGTAGAAACAGGAGGCCGTGCCCAGGGAAAAACCGGAGGCGTAAAACCCATAGGTGATCCAAACGAAACAGCTCACCATCATAAGGGCCCGCAGGGCGTATTCCAGGGGAGAAATGAGGAACTTCATGAAGGGGGGAAGCTTGAGCTGATTGTAGAAATAAATGATGGGATAGAGGGCGGCGAAAACCACCGCGTTGCCCAGGAAGAAGAGCGGCGTGCTCTCATTGGCCGGCGCGTATTGGAGGACATGAAGGAATCCGACGATGGCCAGGATTTCCCAGAGGATGAACCGGGAAAATAGCGGAGGCGCCTGCGCTTCGACTTCCTTTCCCATTTTCAGTCTTTCCTTTTCATATTTTCACGCCTTTACACTTTGGTGCTTTTCGTTTTCTCCGTGGTATGTCCGCACTTGAGGCACTGGTAATAAGTAATCCAAACTCCGCCCTTTTCGTCGAATTTCATGGCCGACGCGGTAACTCGCGCCCCGCACCAGGAACAGTGGGCCTTTTGCCACCGGGGCCGGGTCGTGGCCCAAAGAAGGAGGGATCCCGCGCCGAGGACCAGCCAAAGGGCCGGCACTAATATCCGTGGGGTAAAGCCGTAGTGCAACCATAAAAGGCTGGAGCCCATCAAAAAAGCCAGGAACCAAAGGAGGAAAAACTTTTCCCAAGGGACTCGTTGAAGGAAAGAGGTAATCATCGGGGCATTTTAGCAGATCAATCTGTCATTGCGAGGAGTGCCGACCGCATAGGTCGGCGATCACGACGAAGCAATCTCAGTTTTCAATAAGCCCCTTCCCAAGAAACGGCACTTATCTCATCTTGTGTTTTTGGAAGGAGGACATCTCGCTCTTCCGGTCGGCGGAATCATCCTTGGGGTCCAAGGACGCGGCCTTCTCCAGCTTGTGGAATCCATACCGGCGCTTAACCGTATCCACGCTCTTAAAGAGCGCTTCCTTCTTCTTGGAACTCATCTCAGGGAAAAGCCAATCGGCTTCCTCAACCTTCTCGAACTTGGAAAGCGATACACCCAATAGCCTGATCTTGCGCTTGCGGTTGTGGGATTCCTTGAATAATGCGTAGGCGGTTTTCATGACGGCCGCGTCATCATCCGTTTCCGGGATGGTTTGGGCCCGGGTGATGGTCTGGAAATCGTCGTATCGAAGCTTGAGAGTAACCGTCCGGGCCTTCTTGCCTAGGCGCCGCAGGCGGTAACAGCTCTTTTCCGAGAGCCAAGCCAGGGTCTGGTGAATCTGCTCCGGGTTATCCGTGTCCTTCTCAAAGGTCGTTTCGTGTCCCACGCTCTTCGCGTTGTGGTAGGGATGGACTTCTGAGTCGTCAATCCCCCGCGCCGCGTCGTAAAGCCATTGGCCCGCCGAGGGGCCGAAGGATTTTTGAAGCCGCACCAAGGGGATGGCCAGGATATCGCCAATATGCCGGATGCGCATTTCCACCAGCCGTGGCTGGGTCTTTTCCCCTGCCCCGTGGAGCCGCTCAATGGGAAGGGGCGCGAGGAATTTCTGTTCTTCCCCCGGCGGAATCACGACCACCCCGGTATTCTCCGTGACTTTTTTTCCCAAGGTCGCCGGGTCGGGCTTCACGGTTTTGCCCGCGATCTTGGCCACGTATTTATTGGAGGCCACCGCCACCGTACAGGAAAGGCCTGTCCGCCCGAAAACAGAGTCCCGCACCTTACGGGCCACGGCCCAAAAATCGTTGCCGTAGAGGGTTTCGCAACCGGTGAAATCCAGGTAGAACTCATCAATGGAGGCGTATTCCACCACCGGCGCCAGCCGCTTCAAGAGAACGTAAACCTTGCGGGAGTATTTGGAATAAAGCTTGTGGTGGCCCGGAACAAACAGGGCCTTGGAGCAGAGCTTTTCGGCGGTTAGGAGTGGCATACCAGACTTGATGCCGAACTTGCGGGCCTCGTAGGATGCGGAAGCCACCACCCCTCGCTCACCCTTGCGCCCACCCACGATGACCGGCTTGCCGTTCAAGGACGGGTCCACCAGCCTTTCGCAGGAAACGAAGAAGGAATTCATGTCGATATGGGCAATAATGCGGATCATAAGTATACAGGTGTATTCTATTTTGCTAGAATGTCAACCATAATATGGTCAACGAATCATTCGAAATACCTGCACTTATTGATGACGGTTTATTAACTCCTGAGGTTAAACCTCACTCTCTGGAGAAATACCGCGCTATAAGTTATTTCTTAAAAATTTTCAGTGCCAGCATGAAAGATAAATGGAGCAACAGGGTTTACATTGATTTTTTCTCTGGCGCCGGACGATCTAAAATTGAAGGTCTAAATCAAATTGTGCCCGGTTCTCCATTACTCGCCTTAGGAATCGAAAACAAATTTGATAAATACATTTTTTGCGAAAAAGAACCTTTGCTTTGTAAGGTTCTCTATGAAAGAGTTGCCGGCCTTTGCAACCCGGAAAACTTCAAAATTATTCCAGGTGATGTAAACCAAAATAAGGAATTAATCCTAAAAGAAATTCCTCCGTTCAAAAAAGGAAATACTTGTCTTTCTTTCTGTCTTGTCGACCCTTTCCGATTAAATGACATCAAGTTTCAGACAATAAAATATTTAGCGGACAAACTACTTGTAGATTTTTTAATTTTAATTCCCTCAAATATGGACGCCAACAGAAACGAAAGCATCTATGTCGATCCCGATGAAGATGCAGTTGATGATTTCTTAGGTGACAAAGATTGGCGCCTTGAATGGGTCAATAAGAAAGGGAAAATGAAATTTGGACTCTTTGTTTTAGAGTGCTTTTGCAAAAAAATGAAAAAACTAAAGTACGTTTATAAAGGGCCCGAAGATACAATGCGTGTAATGCTAAAAGAAAAAAACTTTGCTCTTTATCACTTAATGCTTTTTAGCAGAAACCCACTTGGATACCAATTCTGGGAAAATACAAAAAGGGGAATCAATCCTCAAATGGGTTTTGATTTTAAAGAAAAAACCAATGGCTGAAAAATCAACTATTGAATGGACCAACTCCACTTGGAACCCCGTCACCGGTTGCGACAAAATTAGCGCTGGGTGCGCTCACTGCTACGCCGAACGATTTGCTGAAAGGTTTCGCGGAGTTCCTGGTCACCCTTTTAAACAAGGCTTCGATCTTAAATTATGGCCTGAGCGTCTAGAACTTCCCCTAACTTGGAAAAACCCAAAGGTTATCTTCGTTAATTCCATGAGCGACTTATTCCATAAAGACATCCCATTAAAATTCATCCAGAAAACTTATGAGGTTATGAAACAGGCTCATTGGCACACTTTCCAGGTTTTGACCAAACGCGCGGAAAGGTTGGGAGAATTAAGCCCGAAGTTATCTTGGGCTCCTAATATTTGGATGGGTGTGAGTGTGGAATCAGACCGCTTTACTTACCGCATTGACCATCTGCGTAAAACAAATGCCCACGTGAAATTCCTGTCCCTGGAACCGCTCTTGGGCCCACTTCCAAGCTTAAATCTTAAGAAAATTGATTGGGCGATTGTCGGTGGAGAATCCGGGCCGGGTGCCAGACCCATGGATGGCTCGTGGGTGCTTGAGATCAAAAAACAATGTCAAAAAGCCAAGGTGCCATTCTTCTTCAAGCAATGGGGTGGTGTCTGGAAAAAACGCAATGGCCGCATTTTGCAGGGCCGCACCTGGGACCAAATGCCAAAAACCCCAAAGATTGCCTTAAAAGCCTGAACCACTTCCCACAAAATCCTCAAAGAAAAATTTAAAGACGTTCAGCTTTTTCCCTTAACTGGATGGCCAAATCCCGGCGCCAATAGGGGAACAGGTCTTCCGACACCCGGCGCATTAACCTTTTGAGATCCGCCTTGGATCCGCCCGAAATTTCGGCCGTCGGGTCGCACTGATACTTGCGGATTTCCATCATGTCGTCGTAATAGGTTTCCTCATAGAGGCTCAAGGGGGTCGAAAACTCGATGAGGGCGTTGTCGTCGGTATTGAGGGGGCCCGCCTTTTCGAATTTTGAGATTTCAACCGGTCCCATCCTCAAGAGGCTGACGAGATCCCCGCTTTCGTGGATTCCAATTTGGTCCAGTGAGCGCTCGATTCTTGGGCCCTTGATCAGTTCGTCGAATCTTGGCAGCGAGGGCCGCAGGGGTTGAACGGATCCCAATAAAACCACGTCCGAAGCCGGCGCTTTTTCACCCGGCCTGGGCGGGACACCGAATAGGTAGGTGTTGGGAAATACGGAATGAAAGGTCCGGACGATGGCCTTCAGATCCGACAGCTTCATTTCATAGACCTGGACCCATTGGCAAAACACTCCCCCATCCGTCAGGCCCCGGTGGGAGGTCTCGAAACTTTCCCGCGTAAACAGGTTGGAAACCCCGGATATCCAAGGATTACTGGGTTCGGAAATGATGACGTCGAATTTTCCAGGGTGGATTTCAAGAAAATGACGGCCGTCGTCGAGGACCAATTGAAATTTGGGGTTCTCGAGGACCTGAAAATTGTATTGGTGAAACAAGGCGGCCGCCGGGAGCATAAAGGGCTCCAGTTCCACCGTCGTCAATTGGTCCATCGGGTGTTGGAGGGCGGCCCCGGATGTTATACCGCTGGCGAGGCCGATCACGGCCGCTTGGCGGACTTGGCGGCCCCGGGAGCTCGCAAACCATAAAAGGGGAAGGTCCGATAAAAGATGTTGGGTCGCCAAATCCGTGGAGGAGGAGGCCTCCGGCTTGCCGTTGTTGGATAGGAAAATCGATCCGGTGGCTCGGTTCTTTTCGACTGTCACGGTTGTGGAAACCCCTTCCCGATAAAACAAAAGGTCCGTTCCCTCAACCCGGCCGTCGATGAAATGGGCGAAGGGTAAATCCCCGCGCAAATATTTGATTTGCAGGTAGGGGCCGATGGCCATTCGATGCAGGTTCCAACCCGGCAGGAATGAAAAAAGCAAAAGGACACCGGCCAAAATAACGGTAACCCAAATCCAACGGCCTTGGCGTGAGGAATGGAGAAGGGAAGTCCCCAGCCAAACCCCGGCCGCTAAGTGGGCGAAAGCTCCCGTTAAAAGCGTTAATTCAATCCCTAGGAGAGGAATGAAAATAAAGGAGGCGAGGAAGGCGCCTCCGATCGCGCCCAGGGTGTTCCAGGAATAAACTTTTCCGACCCAATGCCCAATGCGATTGGAGGGGTCCATTTGGATGGCCAGGGGAAAAACCGATCCCAGGAAAAGGGCCGTTGGCATCATCACCGCGGCGGAAACGAAAAATTGGATGACGCGTTGGCTTTGGGCCAATTCAAACCCGAAGGAAGAGGCGGTTTGATATAGCCAGAGAAAGAGATACCCCAACCGGTCAAAGATAAATCCAGTGAAAAGGGCGGTGACTCCCGCCAGGACGAGGATGGCGGCCAGCCAAGCCCCGGTCTTTTTTTGAAAAAAGGACCAGAATCCCGTCACCGCTAAGGCTCCAAACCCCAAACCGGCCAAGAAAGTCGCCAACATGGTGGTAAAAGCGTAAACCGAACCGCCCAAGGTCATGGCTAAAACCCGGTTGTAGCAGCTTTCATAGGTCATCGCCGAATAACCCGACAGGGCGGCGATGATCAAAGCCAAATTCCATGGAGTTTGGGATTCCGGGGGTGTCTTAGTCTTCCAAGGGGAAAAATTTTGAAAATGGATACCGCTGTTTTGATTAAGCCAGAGAACGGCCGCCCCGAGGCCCAGGTTAAGAAAGGCGGCGGCGAAGAGGGTTCTAGCCTGTCCGAAATGGGGAAGGATCCAAAAACCGGAGAAAAGCACTCCCAAAACCGCGCCCGCCGTATTGACGCCATAAAGCCGGCCCACACTCCATCGATGGTCGGCGGGCTCCCTCGACACGACTTTGCTTAGGAAAGGAAGAGTGGCCCCCATCATGGTGGTGGGTAAAATCAACAAGGCGAACGCCGAGAGAAAACGAATGATTTGGGACTCGAAGACGCTCAGGGACCGTTGGGTTTCCAAAAACAAATAGAACGACTGGACGAACTTAAAAAAAGTCGGGAAAAGAAGCGCGTAAACGCCAATGGAGATTTCGAGCCAGCCGTAAATTTTGAGGGGTTGAAGGGCCTTATCCGCCTTACCCCCCGCCAGCCCGCCCAGGCTCAACCCCGCCATGAAAGCCGTCAGGATGGCGCCAACCGCGTAAGTGCCGGTCCCAAACACCAATTCGAACTGGCGGACCCAAACAACCTCGTAAATTAACCCGCTAAATCCCGAGAGGAAAAAGCAGAACCAGATCGCGGCGATTTTATTCCGGGGTTCTAACGGCAATTTCCATTCTCCCAAGTGGATTTAGGAAAATATTTTCGAGAGGCTCGGTAAGACGTTCTCTTTGGTCAATACCCGAACTTTCTCTTTGGTCTCCCACTTCCCCAAGCGATTTTGGTGCTCCTCGATAACCGGCCGGGCCGCGCTCTCGGCGTAAACCGCCTTCAAGTGCAGGGATATCTGCTCCTCCCGGGGCCGGTTGGCGCCGGTTAAGAGTTTGGCCGCGCCATCCTGGGCGCAAGCCGTCACGATGAAGGAATTCCCCGAGAAAGAATATATCTCCAAGTTGGGAATGACGACTTTCCCGCCTTCCTTACCTTCCACCCAATTGACGAGCAACAAGGCGGATTTTTGGTCGGGCGAGATGAAGGTGCGGGCCCAGAAAAAAAGCGTGGAGGGATAGGAGTAATCCCCCATCAAGACATAACCTTGTTCCTGGAGCTTTTGGGTGAAATCCGCCTGCCACTTGGGGGTCAGGCGCTCCGTCATGTCTTGGGGGGCCTTCACCAGGGTGAGTGGAACCTTGGGGAGGTCCTTGAACAGGTCGGGGTTTTCGTTTTTCTGGAGGGGTTTCTCGGTGGCGAGGATGTAGCCCACGATGGCGAAAATGAGAACGATGAGAACCACACCACCTAAACCCACGATTCACTCTCTTCTTGTCATCGCGAGGAGCCGCCCCAATCGGGGTGCTTGCGACGTGGCGATCTCAGTTAAATATTTTTTTAAACTGGGGTTGCTTCGTCATGAACGCCAGCCTATTCGGCTGGCATTCCTCGCAATGACAACAATTTAAAATGTTACTTTGGGTGCTTCCTGGGCTTCCGGCTTGGCCTTAAAATAAACATCCTTGGTCTTGTACCCGAAGATGCCCGCCATCAGGTTCGAGGGAAAACTTTGGACCTTCAGGTTGTAGGCCTGGACCGCCTCGTTGTAGCGCATGCGGGCCACCGCGATGCGGTTCTCGGTGCCGGCCAGTTCGTCCTGGAGCCGGAGGAACCCCTCGTTGGCCTTCAGCTCGGGATACTTCTCCACCACCACCATCAGCCGGCTCAGGGCCCCTTCCAGGTCGTTGGCGGCCTTGACCTTCTCGTCGGTGCTCTTGGCCGCGCCCCATTGGCTGCGCAGGCGGGTCACTTCTTCCAGCACGTCCGCCTCATGCTTGGCGTAACCCTTGACCGTGTTGACCAGGTTGGGAATCAAGTCGTAGCGGCGTTGCAGGTCCACTTCCACGTTGCTCCAGCTGTTGTCGATGGCTACGTTGGCGGAAACCAGGCCGTTGTAGGAGCCAACCAGCGCGAGAACAAATATGGCGACGAAACCGAATAGCGCCCACAGCCAAACCTTTGAAGACATTAGAACCTCCCGTTCGAAGTGTTTTGTTCGTAGTTCTTAGTTAACGAAATTTTGGCGCCGCCAAAACGGCCACAACTAAAAATCCAAACCTCAAAATTTAAAACTCGGCGTCATTTGCCGTAGAGCCCCATGATCTGCGTCCAGGCCAAAATATGCTTCGCCATCGCGTGCTCCAACTCACCCTTGGAAGCCCCCGCGGGCAGGTTGACCAGCGCATCCAGGGCGTAAAGCTTGAAGAAATATCGGTGCAAACCACTGGGAGGACAAGGCCCGTCATAGCCGATATTCTTGAAGTCGTTGGAGCCTTGCAAAATGCCGTCCTGGCTCTTCTCGACCCGTGGGAAATTCTCCAATAGCTCAAAAGTATCCCCGTTGATTCCGGTTCTTTTCAGGGGGATATTGAAAACAACCCAATGAACCCAGGTTTGGGTCGGGGCGTCGGGGTCATCCACGACCAGGGCGAAACATTTGGTTTTGGCCGGGGGATTCTTCCAATTGAGTTCGGGGGACAGGTTGCCCTTGCCACAGGTGTACTTATCGGGAATCATCCCCCCATCCTGGAAGGAATTGCTGTGCAAGAATATTCCAGTCCGCTTTTTGGGCGCCGCCCAAGCCGCCGTTGAAACCGCCAAAACACATAAGATGACGAAAATTCTCTTTACCATATCCGGCTCCCTTCTCTGTCAACTGCATGTCCCGCGTAGCCGAGCGGCAGTAATGCTTGGCGAAGTGGGATGAACTGTCTTTACTGGTTCACATTATCAACGATCGTTTCGATATTCCCCAAGTACTTCTCGAAGGTTCCCAAAACGTCCAGGTCCTTCATTTTCTCGCCCCGTTTCAGGCGATCCACCGTCTCAAAAACATCGATATCGAAGGTCACCTTTTCCCTCAATTTGCGCAGGGCGTCCATTTTTTTGACCGGCGGGGTCACCCCATAAAGCCAAAGGGCCGCCTTGAAAAGCACGAGGAAGGTGGAAAAGGAATCGATCATCAGTTTTTCCACCAACCCGGGCCGCGCCTCCGTCATGGTGGAATTCATCCTCAACTGAAGTAACTTCCCCTGGAGCTCGTGCTCCAATTCCACTCGAAGATGATCGTGGGAGACTTTTAAATCCGTCACGGGATCGGGCCCGGACAGGACCCGGTGGTTATGCTGGATATCCAGGATCTCAACCGGAAACACGTCGGTGAATTCGGTGAGGTGTTCCTGGGTGAGAAGAAGGGGAGGGGGGTTGCCCTGCCGGGTCCAGGGAACCACGGCTTTGGACAGCCCTTGGAGTTCTTTGTAATCGAGGGGATGGGTCACAACCAACAGGTTGATGTCGGAACTTTTCCCCGCGTGGTCCCCCGCCGCCGCCGATCCGAACAGAACCACGGAAACCAGTTTGGTTCCCAGGATAGCTTGGAGTTCCTCCAACATTTTTTCCTTCGTCCAATTCGCCATAATCCCTTTCCTTTCCCGTCAACCGTCAACTACGGGCTGATTTTCACCAACTCCCGCTCGACCCGCCGCCGCCCGAGCCACCACCGCCGAAGCCCCCGAAACCTCCACCTCCGCCGCCCCACCCCCCACCACCCCAACCACCCCCACCCCAGCCGCCGTAATAACCGCCGCCCCACCCCCCCCTACGTCGTATGCGGCTCAGGAAAATCAGGAGCCAAATGAGGATAATTAAAACAGTAAGGGTGCCACGCAATCCAATGGCACCCTCGATATCGCTATAAGGTTGCGCGGGTTGAACCCCGCTGAGGGATACTCCCGCGTTAGGGGCAGCCAATTGGGCGAGGGCTACCACCCCGTTCATCAAGCCCTGGCCATATTCGCCTTGTTTGAAATAAGGCTCCATTTCCCGTCGACGGATGGTTCCCGTATCCCCATCGGTGACGACCCCCTCCAGGCCATATCCCACCTCGATGCGGTCCTTGCGGTCCCCAATCGAGAGGAGGATCAACAGCCCGTTGTCCTTCCCTTTTTTGCCGATACCCCAGGCCTTGAAAAGCTCCACGGCCGCGCGGTCAATGTCCGCGCCTTCCACCGAGGACACGGTTACCACCGAGATTTCGACGCCGGATCTTCGCTCGACTTCGCTCAAGAAATTTTCAAGCGCTTGGGCCTGATCGCCCGGGACAACATGAGCGAAATCGTTGAAATACCCGTTGGGCTGGGGCCAGTTTGCCGCCAAGGCGGATGTTCCCAAAAGGGCTAAAAATGAAAGGGAGGTGAATATTGTTTTCAACTGGGGGTACCTTGGCGGAATGCTGAATTAAGAACAATGAATTTCAAATTTCGGAACCTTTGCCGGAGACAAAAGCGGTCCCAACTCATAATTCAAAATTCACTTTGATCTTTGGTACTTTCCCATGAGTTGGGCTTCACCCAGGATACGTCTTTGAAGGACTTTTTCAAGCTCGGCCCGGGTGGCTCCAGCCTCCAGGTCGAGGACCGACATAAGGGCGTAAAGCTTGAATAGATAACGGTGGGTGCCGCTGGGCGGGGAGGGTCCCCGGTAGCCCAGGGTCCCGAAATCATTGACCCCTTGTTTGGTTCCATTGGGGAGGGAGCCCAACGAAGGAAAAGCCTCGGGAAAATTCACCGCGTTGGCGGGAATGTTGTAAACCAGCCAATGGCAAAAACTGCCCCCAGGCGCGTCCGGGTCGTCGCAGATAATGGCGAAACATTTGGTGCCGCCGGGCACAATGGACCACTCCAGGGGGGGCGAAACATCGTCCCCATCGGCGGTGTAGTGGGAGGGAATGATTCCCCCCTCTTTAAAAGCCCGGCTGGTCAATTGAAAAGGCATTAGGTCTCCGATGAATAATTCTCAGCCATGAGACGTCTTCATTTTAGCCCAAAGCTTGACCGGTAAGCCTGAAATGTTGCCTCATCGAAACAAACCATAAGCACTTTTTCAATGGAACCGGTTCCGGCCTGGAGGGTTTGGATTTCACGGAAAGCGATTTTAGCCGCTTTCCCAACCGGAAATCCATAAGCACCCGTGGAGAGGGAGGGAAAGGCGATGGTCTTGATTTTGTTTTCCATGGCCACCTTCAGGCAATTCCGGTAGCAATCCGCCAGGAGTTTTTCCTCGCGATGATTGCCGCCCCGCCAGACGGGACCGACCGTGTGGATGACATGCCGGGCCGGCAAGCGGTAACCCTTCGTGATTTTGGCCTGGCCCGTGGGACAGCCGCCGAGGGCGCGGCATTCTTGCAGTAACCCTGGCCCCGCGGCGCGGTGGATGGCCCCGTCCACTCCCCCTCCGCCCAAGAGGGATTCGTTGGCGGCGTTCACAATCGCGTCTACTGTTTGACGGGTGATGTCGCCTTGGAGGACTTCCACGAGGGCTTTCACAAATTTTACTTGGCGTGAGGCCTGACTTTGGCGGCAACAACCCCCAGGCAGGCGTCCGAAACGACCTTTAATCCCGCCTTTTCCATCTTAGCCTCGGCTTCCGGGTGGGTGATGCCGCTTTGGAGCCAGACCACTTTGGGCCTTTTCTCGGGAGGCATGGCGAGGATTTCATCAGCCAGGGCGGGGATCACGTCGGGTCGGCGGAACACGTCCAGGATATCCACCTGGAGGGGCAGGTCCTTGATATTGGCGAGGGCCCTTTCCCCCAGGGAGGATTGGATGTTGGGGTTGATGGGGATAATCTTCATCCCCCGCGCTTGGAGCGCGGCGGGGATGGTGTAGGCCGCCCGGTCCATTTTCTTCTCGTCCTGCATGCCTTCCACGCCGACGGTTTTGGCTTGGCGGACGATTTCCAGCATTTCGGATTCGGTGACGTTCATGGGGAATCTCCTATCGCTTCTGGAACTATCTTAGGAAGGAGGCGGCTGAAAAAACAATGACCCGCGTCAGGTGGACTACCGCAAAAAATCCCGGTAAAGCATGAAGTAAACCAGCACCCCGGTCACCGAGACGTAAAGCCAAATCGGAAAGGTGATCCTGGCGATTTTCTTGTGCCTTTCGAAATTGCCTTTCAGGGCCCGTAAAAGGGTCACCAACGCCAGGAAAGGCACGAGGACGGCCAGGAGAGTGTGGGTCGTTAGGATAAAAAAATAGAAGGTCCGGACCCAACCTTGGCCTTGGTAATGGATGATGCCCGCCAGGGCGTGGTGGATCAGGTAGGAGAGGAGGAATATCACCGAGACCGTGAAGGCCGTGACCATGCAAAACCGGTGGGCTGAACGGTTTCCCTGCCGGATGAACCCGTACCCGGCCAGGAGAAAAATGGCGCTGGCGGCGTTGAGCCCGGCGTTGATCATCGGCAGGGTCTCGAGGGTCACTGGTGGTTCCGGCGGCCCATGAGGAACTTGAGGTCCTTGTGCAGTTTCTTGAGGTCCTCTTCCTGTTCCCCGTCGTACAACCCCCGGATCATTCCCGACGCGTCCACCAGCATCAGGCGCGTGGTGTGGATGTACTCGAACCCGATGCCCCCCTCGGGATTCTCCATGGCGGTCACCTTGAACCCTTCCCGGATGACCTTGTAGAGGTCCTTCTTAACCCCGGTCAGGAAAATCCATTGGTTCGGGTCGGCCCCCAGGTCTGAGGCGTAGGTGGCCAGGTATTGGGAAGTATCCCGCTCGGGATCGACGGTGAGGGTGACCAATCGGAAATCAGGATTCCCTTTCCATTCCATTTGGAGCTTCTTCATTTCCTGGCTCAAGAGCGGGCAGGACCCGGCGCAATGCCCAAAGATGAAATCCACCACCCAAACTTTTCCCTTCAGCTCCGAACTGGAGAAAGTTTTTCCCGACCGTTCCGTGAACGCGAACTCCGGGGCCTTGAATTCCGCTTTATCAAAAAGATCCGAATGCCGGGACTCCATGACACGCCATCCGAGGTAAACCAGGGCGACCAGGCCCAAACCCATCGCGAAAGCGACTTGCCAAATGGGAATTTCTTTTTTCATCGGCCCGCCTCGCTTTTCTCAACCACCCAGGAAGAAAGAATGTAAAAAAAGGCCGCGAACCCGGCCAGGACAAGGAAACATTCCCCCAAGGTGGGCAGGTTCCCAAGGTCGGAGGTGGGAAAAATCCCCCGCCGCACCCCCGCTACCCCGTAGGTGAAGGGATTGATCATCATGAAAAATTTGAGCCAGGGCGAGGAGCTGACCGCGAAGACCGCCCCCGAGGCCATCCACATGGGAAGAAGCACCATGTTCATGATGGCGTGGAAACCCGGCGCGGACTCGATCCTCCAGGCCAGCCAAAACCCCATGGCGGTCACCACGAAGGAAACGAGGAAGAGGGAAGCCAACATGCCCCCGAAAGGTACTAGCTCAAAGGTGAACCCCACGGAACCCGCGAAAACCAAGACCAGCAAGCCCTGGAGGGTGGCCAGGGTGGCCCCCCCAAGGATTTTCCCCATCACGATGGCCGCCCGGGTGACCGGCGCCACCATGACCGATTGCAGGAACCCGGCCTGCCGGTCCTCGATGATGGAGGCGGTGGAAAAGATGCAGGTGAACATCATACTCATGACGATGGTGCCGGGGAAGAAATAGGCCCGGTAGGAAGCCCCGCCGATACCCGTCCCCAGGACCACCCAGAAGATGAGGGCCGTCCCCACGGCGCCGACCCACCGGCTGGGCACGCGGTAGAACCGCACCAGTTCACGTTGCCAAAGGGTATAAACGACCAGCCAGAAGTTCACTCTTTCTCCTCCAAAAACCGCCGCCCTGTTTTGTGGATAAAGACATCTTCTAAGGTAGGCGGGCCCAAGGTGAGGGACAAGACTTCATTGGGGAAGGCCTCCAGGAGCGGACCCACCAGGTTGTGTGCTTTCTTTTCCTCGATTTGAATCAAACCGCCCACGATAAGGGCCTTCAACTTCAGCTTTTCCGCGATTCGAGGCATGGCCTCCTCGGGGTTGCGCACCTTGACCCGTAACACTTCCCCGCCGATTTCGGCCTTCAATTGGTCGGGGTTCCCCAGGGCCACCTTTTGACCCTGGTCAAGAATGAGGAGCCGGTCACACCGGTCCGCCTCCTCCAGGTAATGGGTGGTGACGAGCACCGTCATTCCCTTCTCTTTCCGGAGGGT
>DATKOC010000126.1:0-2140 GCA_035524855.1 bacterium | reverse complement strand
AACCGGCGGGGCGCCATGCTGTGGTGGAGGTGGGGGGAATGGTCCCATGATGGCTTTACAACCCTTGGTGGGAAATGTGGCGGCCCCGGAGGTGAATCCGAACGCCCTTTCATCCGCGCAAAAATCCCTCCCCGGTGAATGGGGAGCCACCTCAAGCCCCACAAGCACACCCACTCCAACGTTGGCTCCTGAGGGCGTCCAATCCATCGTTGCGGCCCCGAACGTCTCCAGGAACGGCCAACCGGTCAAGTTCCTGGTGAACCTGAATCAACCAGCCAGTATCCGCTTGGCCATCTTCACGGTCAGCGGGGAGGAGGTGTACAGCGCGCAGTCGCAGGGGAGCCAAGGCTTGAACACCCTCGTATGGGAAATCCGAAATAATTCGGGGAACAGTGTGGCCAGCGGGCTTTATCTCTACGTCCTGCGGGCGAGTGGCGGCGTAAACACCGGAACCAAAACCGGTAAAATCGCCATTCTCAAATAATCCAAACCCCTTTTAAAATTTGCTAATATAAACGTGAAAACACACTTTCCACCGGGGTTTGAACCGATCCATGAAAAAGATCTTTTTCTTGCTTTTGTTCGCCCTCCTGGCCCTCGGCCTTAGCCAATTCCTCAACCAGCAAAACAAGAAGGACCTCCAGGATAAAACCGTAGTCCACCTGACCCTTTGGAACATGCCCCCGAAGTCCCTCCCGCTCGACCGCCAAATCTGGGAAGAGACGGTCCGGCAATTCGAGTCCGAGAATCCAGGAATCAAGATCGAGGGCGTGGAAAGGGAATACCAGCCCGAGGAATTCATCACCGTCATGGCGGGCGGGAAGGGACCGGACCTGGTCAAGGTGTGGGTGGGCTCCATCCAAACCCTGGCCGGAATGGGTTTCCTGGAACCCTTGGACAGCTACATCACCAATTGGAGCCAAAAGGACTTCATCAAGCCGGTCCTCTTGGACAGCACCAAGATTGATTCCCACTTTTATGGCGTCCCATCGGATTCTTATTTTCTTTTTTTGCTTTATCGGAAGGACTTATTCAAGGACGCGGGCCTGAATCCCGACCTTCCCCCGGCCACTTGGGACGAGCTGGTTTCCGCCGCCCAAACCCTGACCCGCCGGGACAAGGGCCAATATGGATTGGGGCTTGTCCCCAAATCCTGGTATTTCCAGGATTTTGTCTGGCAAGCCGGCGGGGAAATGATCCGGATGGATGGGGACAAGGTGCATGCCGCCTTCAACGAGGCTCCCGCCGTGAAGGCCCTGGCCTTCTGGAAGGATTTACGGTGGAAGTATAAGGTGCTTCAGCCGGATGTCCTGATGCCGGAGTCGGAACTCCTGCACCTGTTCGCCTTGGGCAAGATCGGCATGATCTTCGGCACCGAGAACCAGCTGCCCGCCCTCATCACGCGTTACAAAATTGACCCCCAATCCTTCGGCATCGCCCCTTTGCCCGCCGGCCCCGCCGGGAAAGCGGCCCATCTGGGCGGGGACATCTACGTGGTGAACGCCACCACCACGGATGAGAAAAAAGCGGCCGCCTGGAAATGGATCGAGTACGACCTTTCGCCCGCCAACCAATTGCGCAAGTGGATCCGCATGCATGAACTCAAAATGCTCATTTTCCCCGGTGCCTTCAGCTCGGCCACCAACGTGGCCAACCTTCCGGAGTTCAAGTTGGTGCAAGACGCCCTGGAAACGGCCCGGGTGGAGCCCCACGTGGATGGATGGCCCCAGGTAAGGGATTTGCTGGATGGGGACCCCCTCCAAAGCGTTTTCCTGGATCCAGACGCCGATCCCCAACAATTGTTGCTGACTTACGCCAAGGAAGCCGACCGGGCCATTTTCAATAAACTACAGGTGGCCCAGCGATGAGTTCCCCGAAAAGGCCTTCCACGACGGAGTTCCACGGAGTCACGCGGAGTCAA
The DNA here is from genome assembly GCA_035524855.1 of bacterium. Classification (GTDB taxonomy): domain Bacteria; phylum Oederibacteriota; class Muellerivitia; order Muellerivitales; family Muellerivitaceae; genus DATKOC01. Next base: position 219 of record DATKOC010000126.1, on the reverse strand, counting down.
GCGACCCAACGCCTGAACATGGGGCCACGGCCGAAACTCGAGGCAACCCCATGGCGCAAAACGGGGAAAGGGGTCCGCGGCCATGCCTGATTACAAACCCTTTTCCATTTACGATGATGATGAGGAGAAGAAGAAACCCCCACAAGTCCCCGAAATTCCGAAGGGGGAACAGGACCTCAACTTGGAAATCGAGGACGTTCCTTCCAATGAGGACGCCAA
>DATKOC010000125.1:0-32580 GCA_035524855.1 bacterium | reverse complement strand
GTTGGATGAGCATGTCGGGCTTATGGGCCCGGTCCATCCAGAAGAGGGCGAGGATATGGGAGAAGCCTTCGATACCTTTCAAACCCTTGGCCCACTTGGGATTCAAAACGATCTTTCCTTCGCGGACATAACCAATGGGTTTAAGAGTCATCAGATCTTTGTTCACTTAATCCTTTTCTGTTTTTTCATTTTTATGTCTAACAATTGCTTAGAAACAATAAAAAACGGAATAAATATTAATAAAGCAAAAGGAACTAAGATTGCCCATGTCCCAATGAAAAGACTCGCAATAAACGCGCTTAATAAACCCAAAACTGTAACAATCCAAAATTCTTTGTTCAAACGCCAGGTATTACGTGCTTCGAAATATCGAAAAATATAATGTACAACGATGTTCTTATTTATCCTTCCTTTGTTATTTTTTTTATATAACTTAGATGTAAGCATGAGGTTTTCTCGTGTTGGAGCCAAGTGACTCGATAAGCTCAGCGTAAGCTGCTCAGTTATTCCTTTTATTTCACCCTGAATTCCAAATCCTTCACCAACATTTTGCCCGCGCCCTGGCTCCCGGGGATGTAGAAATCGACGCCCGCCAGAGCTTGCAGGTCCAAGATGTTATTTCCATGCTGGTTACCCCAGACCGTGCGGCGTTCCAAATCGGAGAGGTCCACCCGGTGAGTTTCCTGAATACTCTTGCCAACGAAAGAAAAGAGCAGGCTTTACCAGGTTATTTTAAATCCTCAACCCAAAGAATATTCTTTGAGAATGGGCCGGATAAAAGGTTATTGAAAAGTCGTCTGTCGGCGGTCACCATGCGGCAGCCCAAGCGGGCCGCAAGAGCCAAATAAAGACCATCATAAAGACTACAACCGGCTTCACGGGCTTTAAGGTGAGCAGTATGGAGTAGATATTGGAACGGATGATATTGCACTGGTAAGCCGGAAAGAGATATTCGAATTTCCTCGCTTTGAGGGAATGTAATTTCCTTACGCCGTTCCTTTTTTAGAAGAACGTTGTGAATTTCGATAAGAAAGAAATTCGGCGCGTGTAGCCGGTGTTTGGGCGAGAAAGCGATTTCGGCGGCTTCAGCCAAGGGTTCGCGCAGGAAAACCTTGGCGGCCACGCTGGCATCCACTACCAAATTTTTCAACGGTCGCGGTCTTCCCGGATCAAATCGGCGCTATCAGTGGTTTGGCGTTTTAACTTGCCCCGGAACCTCCGGGCCCAGTTCAAAAAGGCCTCGGGGTCCACTTTCGCGGCGTCTTCTAAAATGGCTTTGGCTTCGGATTGGAGGGACTTGCCATCGGCTTTGGCCCGCTTTTTAAGTTGGTTAACGGTTTTTTTTTCTAAACCTCTGATCAAGATTTGAGCCATGGCTAATCCTCCTAAAGTTAATGCTATCAATATGATAGCAGATCATAAAGGGGTGTCAACGGACCCTGAATTCCAAGTCCTTCACCAGCATCTTGCCCGCGCCCTGGTTGCCGGGGATGTAGAAATCAATCACCGACACCGCTTGCGTGTCGAAGAGATTGTTCCCGTGCTGGTTCCCCCAAACGGTGCGGTGTTCCAAATCGGATAGGTTTACCCGATAAGTTTCCCACTTGCCCGTGCCCTGGAAGGGAGGGAAGGTATAGGATTCCCCGTCCGAGCCACTCACTCCATTGAAACTGCTTGAGGAAGGATCAGCCGACCCCGCTTCGCCCATATTAATAACGAATCCCAAGTCCTTGGGGACGAAAGCCTTAAACTGGAAAAAATTGTAACCCCGCAGGTCCACCACGTTGGGCGCCACGAAGGGACCGGCGTTCGGGGGAAGAGAAATCCCGCAACCCCAGCCGCTACCGGACTCGAAATTGATTTCCACCACACCCGAAGAGGTATTCGTCGTCACTTTCCCGCTTTGGGCATCATCGCCCCAGGTGGCAGGTTTTAAGGAACCGTCGATTTTAAGGTAGGGCCGGACGGGATCAATTTTGGAACCTGCTTCTGCCCGGCGGTAATCCGCCTCACCCATAGATTTGAATATGGTAGGCAAGGGGCCTTCAGCCTTCTCGTGCAAGGAAGAAGCGGCCAAGTTGAGTTCGGCGTGCTTTTGGGTCAGGAGTCGGTATTCCTTATCCTGAATGTCCACCAAGCCATAGTCCTGGTCCTCGCCGTCAAAGCGGCCCTTGGGAGACTCGTCGGACCACTCGAACCAATGGAGGCCCACAATGTAAGGAAGGGCCAGCAGTTGACGGGCGAAGCGGTCTAAATGCTCCACCCGGTCCTTTTGGGTGGGCACGGTGACATCGGCCCCGTGGGTATTGGGATCGCCGCTTTGGTTTTCCATGGAACTATAGGAATACTCGGTGATGAGGATGGGTTTCCGCGCTTTAGCGTAGAAGTTGTCCAACAGGACCTGGTCGGCGGTGCCGGACTTGGCGTAGATGTTGACTGAAACCATGTCACAGTATTTGCCGCAGGCTTGCACCACTTCCCAAGGGTTCTCACCCGCGAAGCGCACGCCAAGGATCAGGTGGTTCGGGTCCACTTCCTTCAAAGCCTTCGTGGTCACGGCGAAATAACGGTCGGCCACCACACCCGCCCAGGCGCTGGCATCCGCCTTTTGTTTCTTGGTCCTCACGGTGAGAGTCACGGGATCCAGCAATTCGTCGAAGGAAGAAAGGTGGAGAGCCCAGGCGTCGTCCATCCGGTCGATGTCGTTGTCGTAACGGTCCTCGAAGAACTTCTTCAAGACTTGCTTGTTGGGGTTCTCAATGGCCCCGGCGGCGTATTTCTCCAACAGGCTTTTTTGGCCCTCGGCTTTCCAACCATACTCGCCCCACCAGGGCATCTCGTTATCCAGGAAATAGCCGATCAAGTCAGGGTCATCTTTATACTTGGCGGCCTTTTTGGCGTTCTCCTTTACCAAGGCCTCAAATTCGGGGCTAAAGACCGAATCCAGCACCCTTTCCCAGGGGTTCCCCCGGGCGATGTAAAGCATGTAGGTATAAGGAACTTTTTTTCCCAGCAAGTCCTCATCCGACCAGGAGCCGATGGTGTTGAAGCCCCATTTTTTCAGCCGGGCCAGGGCGCTTTTAACCCAGGCCGCCTTATCGCCGCTGAACTGGTTCTTGACCGGGTTGTAATAAAAGGCGTTGGGCGCCCGGTAGGATTGGTCGCCGATAGCGTTCACGCCCATGGACAAAAATTGTTTTCCGGAGGGCGAAAGGAACCAAGCCTTGTTGTTTTTGAGGGTTACGGTGAAAAAAGAAGGGGAAGCAGCCGCTAAGGGGTTGGTGGAAATGAACAGGATGGTGAGGAGTAAAAGTTTTTTCACGATTCCCCCGGATAAAGGATTCCCACCGAGTATAGCGAGCCCGGTATACCGGAAAAAGGCGGCTCGCCAAGATTGACGGCCCCTGTAACGGGATAGATAATACGGCCTTCTTCCGGAACTTCGAACTGCCTCGGAGTTTGCCAGATACCGGAAATACTGCCGATAAGGAGACTTGGAATGTTAAGCAAATATTTCGCCGCAATGGGAATGTTAGTGTTATTAGTGGCCCCCACCTGGGCGGCCGATACCGCCGCCCCTGCCGCCGACAAGCCCGCGGCCGCAGCGCCACCCGCGGATTCCTCGATGGATGAGTCGGCCGCCACCTCCAAGCCCATGGAGGAGGCGCCCGCCGCCCCGGCCCCCAAGGCCAAAAAGGCCCACATGATGCCCGCCGCCAAGGGTGGCGATGAGGCCGGCGTTAAGGCCGCCTTTGACCGCTTCTCCAAGGCCTGGGCCGACGGTGACGCCAAGGCCCGCGCCGACGTGTTCACGGTGGACAGCTCGCTCATCAACCCCTTTGGCCAGGAGGCCTGGGGCCGCGCCGAAGTTCTGAAGGTATTCGAGCAGGAGAACGCCACCATCGCCAAGGGAACCACCCACACCTTCGACAACTTCAAGATGACTTTCGTGCTTCCCAACCTGGCCTTGGTGGACTGTGACGGGACGATTTCCGGCATCAAGTCACCTTCGGGGCAGGACTTGCCGGACCAGAAGCTCCACGTCTTCGTGGTGGCGGTCAAGCGCACCCAAGTTTGGCAGTTCCGTTACGCCCGCCCGACCATCTTCGCGCCCTTACCGGGTTCAGCTTCCGCCGCCGCGGAAGCCGCTCCACCGGCCACCGATGTCACCGCTCCTCCCCCGGCGGGTGGAGACATGGCCGTTCCGGGGGCAGCCAAGGCTGACGATAAGAAACCGGCAGACAAGGACGCGAAAAGCGCTAAGTAATCCAGGTCGGTCCTGATTCACTCAAAGCCTTCCCCCTCGGGGGAGGGCTTTTTTGTTTGACCTGTTTTTTAACGCCCAGTTAAATGGGAAGCTCTTGATGCATTGATTGAAGGAGGGTTCCTTGGCTGGCGGCAAAATCATCATCGTGGGTGGGGGAGTGATCGGTCTGTCCATCGCCGAGCACTTGGCCCGAAATGGCCACCAGCCCATCGTGCTGGACCAAGGCTCCTTCGCCAAGGAGGCTTCCTGGGCGGGGGCGGGCTACCTGGACCTACGCAGCGCCGCCCGGGTGGGCGGAGCCTTCTTCGAGATCTGCAAGAGGTCCTACGACCTTTTTCCCGGCTGGGCCGACCGGCTCCATAAGGAAAGCGGCATCGACCCCGAATTGGTGGATTCCGGCAGCCTGGACACGGCCTTCTCCAACGAGGAGGAAGAGGCCATCCGCCAAATGGAAATGAACCTCCAAGCCCAAGGGCTGAAGGGCCAATGGATGACGCCCACCGAGGCGGTTCACATCGAACCCCAGCTTTCCCCCCAAGTGAAATCCGCTTTTTATTTTAAGGAAACCAGCCAAGTGCGTTCTCCCCGGTTGTCCCGGGCCCTTTTAAAGGTCCTGCAAAAAAACGGCGCCGAGTTGAGGGAAGTGGAACCGGTGGAGGATTTCCTGACCGCGGGCAACAAGGTCAGGGGAGTCCGCACCGCCAAGGGAACCCTTGAGGCCGACCAAGTGGTGCTGGCTTCCGGCGCTTGGTCGGGGTTGTTGGCGGGGAAGTTGAAATTGTCCCTCCCGGTCAAACCTTTCCGGGGGCAGGTCGTCATGTTCCGCTCCAAGCCCGGCACCCTGCGGCACATCCTTTTTACCGGAATCCAAAAGGCTTTTACCTACCTGGTGCCGCGCCTCGACGGCCACATCTACGTGGGGAGCACCCTGGAGGACGCCGGGTTCGAGAAGGCCACCACGCCGGAGGGCATGGCCAAATTGAAGACCAACGCGGCCAAACTGCTCCCTGGCCTCTCCCAGCAGTTGATTGAGGACACCTGGTCGGGCCTGCGCCCCGGCTCCATCGACGGCTGGCCCTACCTGGGGCCCGCGCCGGGCCTGGAAAACCTCTGGGTGGCCACCGGCCATTTCACTCACGGGCTCCTTTTATCCGCGGTGACCGGCCAGTTGATGTCGCAGGCGCTCCTGGGCGAAAAACCGGCCATGGATTTGGGGCCCTTCGCCCTGGACCGCAAACCCCACGCCACCGCCGGGATTTAAAACCAATCCCGGAATTATGAATTCTGAATTCTAAATTATGAATGATTGAAAATTTTTCGATGGGTTTTTCCATCGAAAATACACCTTAATTCACAATTAAAAATTCAAAATTCAAAATTGCCTTGCTTATAATGTCGCCATTCGAAGCAAGGGAACCCCATGAGTTTATTGATCACCGGCGCCTATGGATTTATCGCCAGCCGTCTGGCCCACACTCTTTTACAGAGGGGCCAGAAGGACCTGATCCTGGTGGACAGTCCTGGGTACCGGAACAACCGGGATTGCGTGAAGGGCCTGGAAAACCTTCCCTTCCTCGATCGCGACAAGCTCTTCGAGGAATTACCGCGCCTGAAGGGCGTCACGGCCGTCCTCCACCTGGGGGCCTGCACCGACACCGGAAACCACGACGAAGTCTATATGTGGAAGATGAACACTGATTACACCAAGAAGCTCTGGCAGTGGTGTTCGGACAACAAGGTGCCCCTCCTCTACGCCTCCAGCGGCGCCACTTACGGAAAGGGTGAGGAAGGCTACTCGGATGAGCACGCCGACATTCCCCGTTACAAGCCGCTGAACGTCTATGGCCGGAGCAAACACGCTTTCGACCTTTGGGCCCTGGAGCAAAAGGCCGCTCCCCCGCGTTGGTGGGGACTCAAGTTCTTCAACGTTTACGGACCGGGGGAGGGCCACAAGGGCCGCATGGCCTCGCCGGTTTTCCACGGGTTCAACGAGATCCAGAAGACCGGGAAGCAGACCCTGTTCCGCTCCCACAAGGAAGGAATCGCCGACGGGGAGCAGAAACGGGATTTCATCTACGTGGACGATATCGTGAAGCTCTGCCTCTTCTGCGTGGAGAAGGGCCCGCCGTCCGGCATCTACAACTGCGGCACGGGCCAGGCCCGCAGTTTCCTGGATGTCTCCAAGGCCCTCTTCAAGGCGTTGGGCAAGGAACAAAAGATCGAGTGGGTGGATACCCCCGAGAAATTCCGGTCCGGCTACCAATATTTCACGCAGGCGAAAATGGATAAGATGCGCATCGCGGGGTATACCGAGCCGTTTATTCCCGTTGAAGAGGGAATTTTCCGATACGTGAGATATTTACAAAGTAAAAAAGTTTGAAAAGTTGAAAGGTTAAAAAGGATGGGCGGAAAAACAGTAAAGTCTTTCGAGGAATTAAACGTCTATCAACGCGCGAAAGAACTTACCAATGGAATTTACTCATTAACCCGAAGCGGTTCATTTTCAAAAGATTTTGGTTGATCAGGTTAGCGAGCCTCAGTTTCCATCATGTCGAATATCGCTGAAGGGTTTGAGAGGGAAACAACCGCCGAATTTATTCGTTATTTGTATATCGCTAAGGGTTCCCGCGGCGAGCTTCGGGCACAATTGGAAATTGTCCTGGACCAAGGTTATCTCCCCCAAACCGATTATAATCGCCTCCATAACCTTGCCCGGACGGTTAGCGGGATGGTTTCTCATTTCATTACTTACTTAAGGAAAGTAAAATCAACCCGAAAACCATCACCAATCCAAGCTGCGAAATGATATTTTTCGGGTATACTTTTCGAAATTTTAAACCTTTCAACTTTTAACAATCTTGTAAAGGAGAAACCCATGTCCGTCTCAGAATCCTCAGTGGTATTACAAACCAACATCCCCGGTGTGCCCGCGCCCAAGCGCGGCAAGGTACGGGACATCTACGACCTGGGGGATAAGCTGCTCATCGCCGTCACCGACCGCATTTCGGCCTTCGACGTCATCATGCCCAATGGCATCCCCGACAAGGGGGTGGTCTTGAACCAGATTTCCATGTATTGGTTCCACCTCATGGAAGGTGTCATTGCCAACCATGTGGTTTCAACCAAGATTTCCGACCTACCGGAGCCTTTTCAAGGCGCCAAGCGGGAACTCGAAAACCGCTTCATGATCGTCAAAAAAGCGAAGCCCTTGCCGGTGGAATGCATCGTGCGGGGCTACCTGACCGGCTCGGGGTTGAAGGAGTACCAGAAGACCGGGAAAGTCTGCGGAATTGAACTGCCCAAGGGGCTGGTGGAATCCTCCCGTATCCCGGAGCCGATCTTCACCCCCTCCACGAAGGCGGAACAAGGCCACGACATCAACATTTCCTTCGAGGAGATGAGGAAGACCCTGAAGGACGACGGACTGGCGGAGAAGGTGAAGGAAGTAAGCCTGGAAATCTACAAGCGCGGGCGGGACTTGGCGGACAAGAAGGGCATCATTATCGCCGACACCAAGTTCGAGTTTGGCATCCTGAATGGGCACTTGATCCTCATTGACGAGGTCATGACGCCGGATTCCTCGCGCTTCTGGCCCAAAGCCGATTATAAGGAAGGTGTTTCGCAGAAGAGCTTCGACAAGCAGTTCGTGCGCGATTACCTGGAAACCCTCAAGGACTGGAACAAGACGCCGCCGGGACCGGCCTTGCCCGAGGAAATCGTGTTAAAAACCCGGGAAAAGTACGTGGAAGCCTATGAGCGGGTGACCGGGAAAAAATTCGGGGATTTCGGAAAAGATTAAGTCCCGCTACAATAAGCCCCGTTATCAACCGGGAATACCTGGAGGAAAAACTTGAATCCACCGCATGAACCCATTAATTGGCACCTGTTTTTCTCCCACATCGGACAATTGATCATCAGCGACACCTGGGCTTGGTGGGCCGCGGGGATCGGTATCGGCTTAACCGCACTGGGGTTGGCTTGGTACAAGGGCCGCCGCCTGGGGGTGACCGGGGGCTTTGAGGACGCTTGCGCTATCCTCACGAAAGATGAATCCACCTTTGCCGCCTCCCCCTCCAACTGGAAATTCTGGTTCATCCTGGGGCTTCCCCTGGGGGGCCTATTGGCCAATATCGGCCATTGGGGCTGGACTTGGCTTTACGGCCGGTTGGACATGATCACCTTCGGAAGCATGCTTTATAAGGTCCCCTGGCTCCTGGTGGGCGGATTTCTCTTGGGCTTTGGCGCCCGCTGGGCGGGTGGCTGTACCAGCGGTAACAGCATCATGGGAATCAGCCTGGGAAGCAAACTCTCCATTATCGCCACCCTGGTTTTCCTGGCCGCCGGCATCCTCATTACCAATCTTCTTTTTAAGGCGCTCTAAACATGGCCCTCAAACGAGCCGTCCGGAAAACCACCAAGCGTAAGGTTTCCATCGCGAAACCGAAGGAGAAATCCATGGCGAAAAAACAAACCCAACCCGAAAGCGCCCTGCCTTACCTCGTTTTTGGTACCCTTTTCGGTTATTTCCTTTCCAAGGCCCGCGCGACCGATTACGACAGCATTGTGGACATGTTCCTTTGCCGGGAATTCCAGCTTTACGGGGTGATTCTCACGGCCATCGCGGTCGTCGCCTTGGGCCTTTTTATCATTCGTCGCAAGGGCATCAAGACCAAGTCGGGCGCGCCCTTGGAACTGGAAACCATGGATTGGGAGCCTTCCCGCCTGACCGGCGCCTTCCTGTTTGGGGCCGGCTGGGCCCTGACGGGTACCTGCCCGGGAACTTCCCTGGCCCAGATCGGCGAGGGGAAGTTGGTGGCCTTCTTCACGGTGGCCGGCATCCTGGCCGGCGTTTGGGCCTACAAAAAGTACAAGCCTGCGTCATCCTCCAACGAAGAACAGGTTTGCTGAGAAGCATCACGACGCATCTACCGCCAAGACTCCAAGACGCCAAGAAAACCTCAACCTTTTTTCTTTTAACCCTTTTTACCTTTTCACTTTTTTCCACTGTCCTGGCCGAAGAGTGGAAATCCCCCGACCCCGACACGTCGCTCGCCCACTTTCCAACCAAACTCGTCCAGGACATCCCTCATTTGTTCATCACGGATAACGGAATTCCTTTCGTCGTGGGAGGATTCCTGACAGCCTCGGATTGGGCTCTGTTCGATTCGACCCATTCCGCCGCTGACTCCTTACGGCAATGGAACACGCCGGGCTTGTTCGATTTCGGAAATTTTTATGGCGAGGGATGGGTGGAGGGGGGGAGCGCCTTGGGATGCTGGTCCCTGGGCGCCCTGGTAAATGACCCGAAAATGGGAGAGTTTGGACGGGACACCAGCGAATCCCTCCTGCTTTCCACGGCGCTGGTCTCGGGGTTGAAATACGCCGTGGGGCGGGAAAGGCCCGACCAGTCGGACAACTTCTCTTTCCCCTCCGGGCACGCCATCACGGCTTTTTGTTTCGCCCCAGTGGTCCAGAAGTATTGGGGATGGGAAGCGGGGATTCCGGCTTACCTGCTGGCGACGGTCACGGGGTTAGCGCGCGTTGAAGGCTATCATCATTACCTGTCGGATGTCCTGGCGGGAGCGACCTTGGGCATTGTGATTGGAAATGCGGTGGTTTATAGACCGAAAGATGTTTCTATCTCGGTGGCACCAGGGCGAGTGAAACTTCAACTCGCTTTCAACTGACCTTCTCGAATTTTTCCAATTCTTTTTCCACTTCCAGCATCAAGGGCTCGATCATTTTCGGGCTGAAATCAAAGGTGATTCCCGCGCTTTTGAAAATTTCGGGCAGGGTTTTGCTCCCGCCCACGGCCAGCCCCTGCTTATAAAGACGGACTCCCTCTTTCCTGTCCTTGCGGAAGTTCATCCACACCTGAAGCGCGCCCAATTGCGCGATGGCATATTCGATGTAATAAAAAGGATACTCAAAAATGTGGAGTTGTTTATGCCAAAGGGTCGCACGGAATTCCTCCAATCCACTCCAGTCCTCAATGCCCCCAAAGCGTTGGCGCAAGCCCACCCAGTAAGACGACCGTTCCTCCCGGCTGTGGTTGGGATGGGTATAGACCCAATGCTGGAAAGCGTCGATGGTAGCGATCCAAGGCAAGAGCGTGACCACATCGCGTAAGTGGTCGGCGCAGGACCGCGCTGCGTCCTTGGGGTCGGGGTAGAACTCAGAGAGAAAGGGGTAGGACATCAGTTCCATACTCATGGAGGCCACCTCGCAAAATTCCATGGGGGCGTGGCGGTAAGGGGAAAAGGGGATGGTTTTCGAGGCGAAACTGTGCATGGCGTGCCCGCCCTCATGCAAGAGGACGCGGATATCGTCATTGCGCCCGACCGAGTTCATGAAAATGAAGGGAAGGCGGGCTTCCTCCAGCTGGGCCTGATATCCCCCAGGGGCCTTGCATTTTCGGGAATCCAAGTCCAGAAGTCCCAGGGTTTTCATCGTTTGAAAGTTCCTGCCGAAATCCGGATCGACTTGATCCAGGATTTTCCCGCAACCTTCCACCAGCTTTTCAGTCTGGGTAAAGGGCTTCAAGGGTGGACGACCAGCCGGGTCAACTAAAAGATCCCAGGGGCGCAGGGTGGAATCGGAAATTTCCCGGACGATCCGCATACGTTCAGAAGGAGTCGAGTGGGGCGGAAAATGAGGCTGGGGATGAGAACCACCGGGGGCCGGGAAAAGATTTAGTTTTTTCGCTAATTTTTCCTGGATTTTGTGGACAAGGGGTTTGATGGTCTTTTCCGCGCTTTCATGGAAGGCCTCGCAATCCTCCGGGCCGTAATCAAAACGCTCTTTGCGTCGGAACATATAATCCCGGTAGTTTTTGAATCCGGCGTTTTGGGCGATTTGGACACGTAATTTCAGCATTTGGTCGAAAAGGTCCTCGAAGGCGTCCCTTTCCTTGAGGCGGCGTTCCGCCGTCAAGTACCAGGCTTCCTCCCTTTTCGGCCGATCGATCATTTCCAAGTACCGAGTCATCTGCTGAAGGGTTTGTTCTTTGCCCTCATAGGTGACCGTCATGGAACCGCTGAGTTTCTGGTATTGCTGGGAAAGCTTGTCCAGCTCCGTTTCCAGGGGAATATTCTCGGCTCGGTAAAGGGCCAACTGGTTCTCCACCGATCGGTTGAACAGGAAGAAATAATTATCCGGAAGAGTTTTGCGATGCGGGCAAGCCCAATATTTCCTTTGGAGGTCGAAGTAAAGGGATTTGGAGGGTTCGGCGATTTTTTCCAGGAATTCCAGGTACCTTTTCTCGATTTCAGGGTCGTCGGTTTGGCAGGTCATGCGGATATATCGGAGGGAACCTTCCTCGTCCAGGGCGTTATCAAATTCACCCCAGTCCTTCAGCCATTTTTCCAACCCAGCCTGAGACTCCAGGGGCCGGTTCTGAAGCTCATTGAAGATCTTTTCGATTGTCGGCCAATCCCCCAGGTCGGCATCGGCGTGGATAAATTGGCGTGGAAAATCATGGGGCAAGGTCGCTGGGTCTAACGTCGGCAAGAGGGGTCCTTTTGGAAAAAAATACCGGCGGCCAAACTTTAGCAAAACCTGTTCCCGAAAAAAAGAAGTATGATGAAATTCAACTCAAATTAAGGCGGGCTTGATGCGGCGATTTTTCAGTTTCATCCTCGTACTGGGGCTGGCGGGTTGTAATTTCAGCGACCGCGGCCTAGCCAAACTGCAGGTGGTGGAGGACCTCAAGCTGGGGACCCCGCTGGAGGACGTGAAACAGGAATGGTTCCTCTATTCCACCAAGCCCCTGCAGGTGGACCAGTCGGTAAGCAGCGAGTCCGACATCGTTTACCGGGGCGTGAGCCGCGACCCGGGGGTGACGAGTTTTTACCTTTTTTTCAATTCGAAGAAGAAAATCCTCGAACAGGCTGAATGGCGCTACCACTCCAGCATGACGGAAGCCAAGGAAATGGAGCTGAAAGATTATTGGACGAAACGGCTTTGGCCGCCCTCCTACCATCACCGTTGGGAAGGGAAAGTCTATGTCTGGAGCGACCGTCGGGCGCGGCTGGAATTATACCTGGCGGACGGCATCTGCCACCTGATCCACCGGTTGAACTAGGTTAACGCTTCTTTTTGCCTTTTTTTCCTGGAGTCTTAGAGGCTTTGGATGGGGTTGTGTCTGGTGCCGTTTGATCACCCGTAACACTGGGGCCGGACGGGGCCCCGGATGGACTCGAGACAGCCACCGGAATATCCTCCAAGCGCTTCAACGCCGTCCCCGCGCCCTTATAACCTAATTGCGAGGCCCTTTGATAATTTTCCCTCGCCTTATCCGTGTCGCTCGCGACTCCCAAACCATTTTCATAACAAAAACCCTTCCCGTAAGCACCTTCGGCATCCCCTTGGTCCGCGGACTTTTGGAACCAACGGAAGGCCTGATCGGGGTCTTGTTGGATCCCGAGTCCCGACAAGTAGCCATACCCCAGGTTCGATTGGGCTTTGGCGTTTCCCTTTTCAGCGGACATCTTGAAATATTGCATGGCCAAAGGATAATTTCCATGGAACCGGGCTTCAATGCCCATCTGGTTCAATTTATCGGAAGTAGATTGGGCGAAAATTCCGGTTGGAAGGAATCCCCAAAGACTTGCCGCCAAAACCCACCCCAAAATCGTAATATTCATTTTTTCTCCCCGGAACTGTTGATATTAAACTCAGTAGGACGGAAGGGCCCTATTTTACCCTTGAGGGGTTGCAAAGCCACATTCCTCAAAAGCGTTATTTCGTCCTATTTATTTGAAACACCTGACCGATATCCACTGAAGCCCTCCCGCCGAGGGGTTCAAGGGCACTGATTTTTGCTCCACCACCATCCCGTTGGAATCGAGGAAGCGCACCGTGACCTGGTTCGTCCCCGCCGGAACCGAGGTTTTCACCAGGTCAATCCGCTCCGGCAGGAGAAGCCAACTGCGGGTGTCGGCCTGTTCGGTGGCCACATTGAAAATATTTACCAGCGCTCCCAGGCCGGAACTCTTGTCCTGGGCCGACTTCAAGGTGCCCTGCTTGGCCAAGGTCCGGATCAAGGTCCGCAAGAGGATATCCCCGAGGTCCTGCTTGAATTGGAGGTCGGTCACCCTGGCCAGGTCCAGCCCATTTTCCGACCGAAGGGGGGTGCCGTTGGGCAGGAACAACTGGCAGGAAGCCACCGCGCTCGGGAAGGGCGCGATTTTGGGGAAGGAAATCCTCAGGAATTGGTCGAGCTTGGCGGGTTTGGTTTGGTAGGCGTAAATATTCCCGCTGTAGGTATCCCGGTAATAGCGCGCGGCCTCGTCATTTTTATCCGTTTTATAGATGGGTAGAAAGATATCCACGCCTTCGCGGTAGGGGACAAAGCCCGATTCCAGAAACAAGACCAGGTTCTGCCTTTGGTCTTGCGCGGCCCGGGAGGCGATGTCGGGATAGGTTTTGGGCAGGAGACGGACCTCGTCCTTTAAGTCCATGTTGATGGCGGTACGGTAGTAATCCCCGGGGAGCCAGCGGGGCATGGGGAGGCCGAAATGGGTATTGCCCCACTGGTAAAGCTTAAAGGCATTTCGGAAAGAGACCATGGCGTCATTGGACTCGCCCTGAGAGGCGAAAAGCAGGCCGGTGTAATAATTAAGGAAGGCCTTAAAGCGGATATCCTTCTCGCTCATTTTATCCAACTGGGACAGGTCCACCTTGTGCTTATCGTTGGCTTTACGGGCCTCCACTAGGGCGTCGGGGTATTTCCCCAATTGGACGTAGTTGAAGATCCGGTAGTAGGGGATGAGCGCCATTTCCTGCTCGTTACTGCGGTAGGGCCGGCTGTTATCGGAAGTGAGGAGGGAGAAGGCCTCGTTAGAAATGCTGATGGTATAAAGTTCTTCATAACGCTTTTCGGCCGCGTCGAAAGCATCGTTGCTGGATTGCCAATCGCCGGAGAGGTTGTCCAGGTAGCCTTCCTGGAGCATGTGAAGGAGGTCATCCTTGCTGGCGGGGATCTTCTTGAAGTTCTGGACGGCCAGGGTAACATCCCCGGTCAAGAGGGAGTCCCGGATAGGGAGCATCTTTTGGGAGTAGGTGGCGCAGCCTTCCAGGAAAAGAAAAAACGTGAAAAGCCAAACAAGTTTTAAGTTCGCAGTCCGTAGTCCGCAGTTGTGGAAGTTTTTGAGCCTGTGGCTCAAAAACATACGATAACTTCGAACCGAGAACTTAAAACTTAGAACTCGCCCGATGCTCATTTCTTCGGGCGCTTAGGGTTGGAATTTTCCCTGGCCGATGTACTTCTTGATCTTCTTCTGGCCGAGCCAGGCCTTGACGTTGGTCTCGATGTTCACGAGGGTTAGGTCCACTTGGTAGTACTTGAGCTGTTTGCCTTCCTCGGAATCGTTAATCTGGTTGATTTGTCCGATGAGCATGAAATCGGCCCCCTCCTCCATTCCCATCTTCTTCAGGGTTTCCGGAGAGGCGTTCACTTGCTGGTCCGCTTTTTCCTGACGCACCTCGCCCCGCTCCACGTTGGAGGCCACCACTTCCACCGTCCCGGAATTGATCATGGCCCGCTCGATATCCATCAAGAAAACGTCGGTGGCGATGTGCTCCATGGACTTGTTCAGGATGGAGCCGGCGATGATAGTGGGGTTCTTCGATGTTTTTTTCACGTAATTGACCAGCCAAGGGGAACCCAAGCAGTCGGAGATCATTTCCTGGGACACCAGGTGGGAATCGGTGTCGTTCCAGTCTCCCGAAAGGTCCACTTGCGCGCCGGGGTCGATGCGGCTGATGGTGCGGGTGGCGCAGCCCCAGGCGCCTGCCAAGGCGAGGACCGCCATCAGGGAAAGTAACTTCGCTTGGACTGAGAGTTTCATGATCGGCTCCTTTTTCACGGAAATGAGGTGAGGGAATTATACCTTTTACCGGCTCTCTAGGCCACGGACATTTGGGCCGTGGCCAAGCGGTGTACCTGGCCTCGCGTAAAACGCGTGCAACGGTCAGATGACAGCGCGCTCCAAGTACTTCAAGGCTTTCCCGCCGCTCGCGGGATTTGATTCGATCATATTGAAAGGAGGGCCAGTAGAGGCGCTCCTCGACGATAAACCATCAAAAGGAATTCCCCGGGAAGGAAAACGAAGTGACGCGGGCGGCGGGAACTTGGAAGTCATTCCTCTTTGTTCGACAATTCCAGGGCAGGCCGCTATAATTCAAAAAGAATCGCGGTTAACCTTGAGTTACGGAGAGTGGATTGCCGATTTATTCCTACTCGCGCGTCAATACCTTCTTCACCTGCCCAGCCCAGTTCCAATTCCGCTACATCGAAAAAAGGCCTTCCCCCGTCGCCGAAGGCATCGAGCTTTTCCTCGGCTCTCGGTTCCATGAGACGATGGAATTCCTCTACCATCAGATCCCCAAGCGGATTCCCACGGTCAACGAACTGATGGAATTCTTCAAAAACCACTGGGAAAACCATTGGCAACAGGCTCTCCAAAAGCAAAAGGACCGGAATTTCGCGGAACCCTTGCGGATCGTCAATGAGGCCCAAACTCTCGAGGATTACTTCCAAAAGGGCCAGCTTTTCGTGGAGAACTACTACCACCAGTACCATCCTTTCGACCAAGACCAGACCGAGGGCATCGAGCTGAGGGTGGCTTTCGACCTGGACTCCAAGGGGCAGTACAAAATGCAGGGTTTTATTGATCGTTTGGGGCGGGACGAGGAAGGGACCCTATGGATCCACGACTATAAGACCAGTTCCCGCAAGATGAGCGAGGAGGACGTCAAGACCGAGGACCAGCTGGCGCTTTACCAGATCGGGCTTCTCCAAAACCCCAAATACGGGGCCAAGGAAAAGATCAAGCTCATCTGGCATTTCGTGGCTTTCGAGAAGGACCAGGTGGTGGGGGAGCGCAACTCCAAGGAAATCGCTTGGCTCAAGGAAAAGTATATTTCCAAGATCCAGACCATTGAGAAGGCCAAAAGCTATCCCACGAAGCCGGGTGTGCTTTGCCAATGGTGCGAGTATTTAACCGTTTGCTCGGATGGGAAGGCGGCGGTGGAAAGCCGGAAGAAGAAAGCCGAAACGCGGGAAGCGGATCGACCGGTCATTGCGGCCAGCAAGGCGGCTCCTAAGGAATTGACGGAGAACCCGGCCCCCGTTTTACCGTCCGGGCGACCGGTGGAGGCGCCCCTGATGGAAAAGCCGGCCGCCCCAATTATTTCCATGGCATCCGCGGAGAAGCCTAAGAGAAAGAGGTCCTCTTTCGCCTCCGTCTCACCCGATCAGTTATCCTTGTTCAATTAGTTCCACAAAACGACCCTAAAACCCCAATTTTCCTGCAAATTTTCTTGCGTTTAGAATGGACAATAAAACAACTTATTTTTATTAAAATCAGAAATTTTTTATTAATTTTGCACAATTTTATTTCATTCAATTTTTGGAGGCCTCACATAGAAAAAAAGCCTTGGTTCTGAAAACGTTTTTAAGAATGACGGAAGAGTCTGCTTTAATGTTAATACTATGGTTTTATTCCATTGCGCCGAGCGGGTTAAATTAATCTATTTTTTCCAACCGAGTAGCTTTCCTTATTGAATGCTCCTTATGTCCAAATGTGATTCACTAATTAACCTTAGTTCGACCGGAAGATGAAGGAGCCTTGGGATGAAGCGAGTTGCTGTAACCGGTTTAGGAGTTATCTGCCCATTAGGGGATGGGGTTGAAAGCACTTGGAATGCCATGCGGGAAGGACGAAGCGGCATTGAGAGGCTTCAACGGATGGACCCCAGTTCTTATCGAGTCAAAATCGGCGGTGAGATCAAGGACCGACAGAGGATCGAGGGTTTTGAAAAGGAACAAGGAGAGCGTTATGAGCGTTCCGCTGTCCTCTCGATCCTAGCGGTCCAGGAAGCCCTGGAAAACTCGGGATTATCCACCCAAGAACTGGATCGACTGCGATTAGGCACTTTTTTTGGGACAACCATGGGAGGAGTCCAGTTAGTTGAGCGGCTTTCCGAACTAAACGCCCAAAAACGAACCGCCGAGATCAATCCGGATTGTTTCGACAAAGTCCAAGGTTCCCATATCGCCTTTGCCGTCTTGGATTACTTGGGATTGTGCGGTGAGACCATGGTTTTCTCCAACGCTTGCGCCTCGGGAAATTACGCCATCGGCTGGGGTTTCGATCAAATCCGCGGCGGAAAGTTGGACGCGGCACTTTGCGGGGGGGTAGATGCTTTCTCCCGGGTGGCTTTCACCGGTTTCAATCGCCTGCTATCGCTGACTCCGGACAAGTGCCGGCCCTTTTCGGCCAACCGAAAAGGATTGGTGGTCAGCGAAGGTGTGGGAGTGCTTCTCCTAGAAGAATTGGGAAGTGCGCGGGCGCGGGGTGCCCACATCTACTGTGAGATCGGCGGTTATGGACTGGGAATGGACGCTTATCATATGACCTCCCCCCATCCCGAGGGATCAGGGGCCTTTGAGAGCATCCAAAGGGCTATGGAGCAAGCTCACTTGGAGCCGAAAACAGTGGATTTCATTTCGGCCCACGGCACAGGGACCCCCGCCAACGATAAGACCGAGTCCATCGCCATCAAGAAATTCTTCGGGACGGATTGCAAGATTCCCGTGGATTCCATTAAATCCATGATCGGCCACACCATGGGAGCCGCCAGCGCCATCGAGGCGGTCATGACCTGTCTTTCCCTGGATCGGGGCGTGCTCTTACCCACCATCAATTGGGAAATCCCCGACGAGAATTGCGTGGCCGATTGTGTCCCCAACCAATCCCGCTCATTCTCCGGAAAAATCGCCCTTTCCAATTCATTCGCTTTCGGGGGGAACACTTCCTGCCTGGTGATGATGAAGGAAGGTAAAACTTGAAACCACTTTACGTCCATCAAAAGGGGCAAGTTTTCCTCGAAGTCAACGGTTTAAAGGTGACGGATCTTCCCGGGGAATTCCAGAAATATTTCCCCAAGGAAGATCCCAAATACATCGATCCTGTTTCCCTGCTCGCCGGGATCGCCGCAGGACGGGCTTTTGAAGAGCAAAAACGGCCATTAGAATCGGGAACCGCCGGAGATTTCGCCGTGGTGGTGGGAAGCGGCTTCGGAGCCATTGACAGCACGGTGGACTTCGACGCCCAAGCGCTCCAAAAGGGTCCCAACGCCGTGAACCCGATGGATTTTCCCAACACCGTAGCCAATGCCGCGGGCAGCCGCATCGGCATTTGGCTCCAGCTCAAGGGTCCCAACGTGACGCTGACGAATGGAGGGACCTCTTTTCTTGACGCGATAGGATTCGCCTGGGAAGCCTACAATAGCGGCCTCTTCGGGGATTGCCTGGTGGGGGCGGTGGAAAAAGTCCCCGTTTTTCTGAAATCCTTTCCCGCGCAAGAAACGCCGGATGTCCGGTGGCGGGAGGGCGCCTGTCTCTTCCGGGCGTCGGGAGACGAAAGACTGGGATTTTTATTTGAGATCGTGGATTATTTCAGCCTGCAATTGAAGGCTGATTTCAGCTTCACTTCCCCATTCCGGGAACGGTTTGAAAACTTTTGGACCGGGGTAGAATGGCTCGGCTTTCCCCAAGGGACCCCCTTGGAGCCGCTTTTACCGAAAGGGATCACCCGGTTCAGCCCCGAACCTTCGGTTATGGAAGTCGGATTAGGCGGATCAAACTCCCTGGATTCTTTCCTCGCCGGCTCCGCCTCCAAGGGAATAGTGGGGGTTTTTTCCAAAGCCGAAAGAAAATGCTCCTTCGTTAAAATTCACCAAAAGGGAAGGGAAAAAAATGGAAACGACGGAAATTAAATCAAAAATCAGGGACATCATCGCCGGAATGTTCGACGTGAAGCCCTCGGAGGTGTCTGACACCAAATCCTTCAAGGACATGGCTAAGTACGACTCCATGCGGGCCCTGGAATTCCTGGCCAAGCTGGAGAACGAATTCGACGTCATGATTGAGCCGGACTTTCTCCAGAAGATGCAATCGGTCGAACAGTCGGTCCAGGTGATCGAGGAGCTTTTGCGTGCCAAATGAGTCTTTAACACCCGAACTCAACGTAACGGAATATTTAAAACAACGGTTTCCCTTCCTCATGGTGGACCGGGTTCTTTCCTGGGAAAAAGGCGGAAAGCTGAGGGCCGTCAAAAGCGTCTCCGTGAACGAATTCTATTTCCAGGGCCATTTCCCCCAATACCCCATGTTCCCAGGTGTCCTCACCGTCGAGTGTTTCGCCCAGACCGCGGCCATCCTCGTCCGGTTGACCGAACTGACGGAAGGGTCGGCGCAAGAAGACCTTCTGGACGTCATCGGCACCATCCTGGAATTCCGCTTCTTAAAGCCGGTTTTTCCGGGGGACCGCCTGGAAACCGAAGTAAGCATCACCAAGACCGTCGGCAAAAACCGTATTGTGGACGGCAAATGCTTCGTTTCGGGTGAGGAAGTCGCCGGAGGAAAATTGGTGTTCGGAAAGATCCAGCGGCCATGAGGACCGTTGTCATATCCGGGGGGGCTTCCGGGATCGGGAAGAGCCTTGTGGAAGCTTTCACGGGGAAGGGATGGAAGGTCCACTTCACCTTTCATTCCAACGCGGCCTCGGCGCGGGACTTGGAAAGCCGCTGGGGGAGCCTCGCCAAGGCCCATTCCTTGGATGTCCGGGATGGGGAGGCCTGCGAACGTTTTTTCAAGGAAGTCCTGGCGGAGGAAAAGACCATCGACGCGCTCGTCAACAACGCGGGCATCACGCGGGATAAACCTCTTTTCTCCATGCGGGACTCGGATTGGTCGGAAGTAATGGAAACGAACCTCACCGGCGTCTTCCACATGACCCGGCGCTTCGCCTTTGACATGATGAAAAAAAAGAAGGGCCGTGTCGTCAATATATCCTCCGTCTCGGGAATCCACGGGCTGCCCGGACAGACCAATTATTCCGCCTCGAAGGCGGGCATCATCGGGTTCACGAAGGCCTTGGCCAAGGAAGCCGGGCCCTTCGGGGTCACCGCCAACGTGGTGGCGCCTGGCGGAGTTTTAACCCCAATGATGGACTCCATGACCTCCCAAGCAAAGGAGGCGCTCCTCCAAACGGTTCCCCTCCGCCGATTTTGTGAGCCAGGGGAAGTGGCTAAAGTCGTGCTTTTCCTCGCGGAGGAAGCGCCGGACTATCTCAACGGTAGTGTCATCGTCCTGGACGGCGGGGCGGGTTGATTATGTTGAAATCCTCCTCTCCGTCTCCTTCCCGACCTGTTTTTTCAATCCCCGCCCTAAAGGCTAATTTGGCCCTTCCCGCAGAAGGGGAAGTCCAAATTCACCTGCTTCGATGGAAGGGCCTACCCCATGTCCGCTCAGCCTTCCTTTCTCTCCTTTCCCCCGCCGAACAAGAACGGCATTCTCAAATCCAAATCCCGGAGCGAAAAAAAGAATTCCTCGCGTCCCGGTTATTTCTCCGCATCCTTTTGGCGGGCCATATGGGCATGGAGATGGGTGAAATTGAGCTAGACCAGCAAGAAAAAGGGAAACCTTTTGTCCGAAACGGCGCCTTGAAATTCAATCTTTCCCATACCGAGGGACTGGTGGCTTGTTCCTTGGGCCGGGAGGAAGTGGGTGTGGACCTGGAAAAGACGGGGTCTTTGAACCAGTTGGATTGGCGCCTACTGTCGCGTCGTTTTTTCTCGGCTAAGGAACAGGATTACCTGGTTGGCCAACCCACCCACCGCCGCGCCCTGACTTTTCTCAGCATCTTTACCCGAAAGGAAGCCCGCGCCAAGCTGTCGGGGGAAGGGTTGAGACTTTCATTGCCGGATTTCACCGTTCCCCTCCCTCCCATGGAACGTAGCGAGACTGAATCCATTGAATATTTCACCTTCACGATGGAGAAGGGTGAATACTGTCTTTCCCAAGCGACACGGAACTTGGGAAGGAAACCTTTGCGGTACCGTATTTATGTTTGGAACGAGGCCATTCTCACGAGAGCTTTGGAGCCACATCTTTGGCGGAGGCGTTTGCCATGGAAATGAAAGGGAACACGGTTTTAATCACCGGGGGGGGCGCCGGTATTGGATTGGCCTTGGCCAAGGAACTCCTGGCCCGGAACAATGAAGTGGTGGTGTGCGATCTTCAGCAGGAAAAACTCGATGCGGCGAAAAAACAACTTCCACGGATTGGAACGATACTTTGCGATGTCAATTCTCCACGGGACCGCGAAGCGCTTCTTCTCACCGTCCAGAAGGACTATCCCCGGTTGAATATTTTCGTCAACAACGCCGGTGTGGTGTCTTGGAACAATTTTCTCGCTCCCGCCCCCGACTTGCCGGAAAGGATTTCCTTGGAGGTGAATACGAATCTCCTGGCTCCCATGGAATTGACCCGGTTATTCCTGCCCCAGCTCCTGCAGGGGAGGAAGTCCGCTTTAGTGAACATCACCTCGGGGTTAGCCTATGTCCCCCTAGCCCAGGAACCGATTTACTGCGCGGCGAAAGCCGGGCTCCATTCCTTCTCCCAGTCCATACGTTACCAACTCAAGGATACCCCGGTGAAGGTCGTGGAGATCCTTTCCTCCTGGGTGGACACCGACATGGCCCGTAAGGTGGAAGCCGACAAGATGACGACGGAACGAGTGGTGAAAGAGATCCTACGGGGAATGGAAAAGGATCAAGAGGAAATCCGAATTGGCAAAATTAACGTGCTGTATTTCATGTCCCGACTGGCTCCCCATTGGATGTTCAAAAACTTAAACGACCATACCCCGGCCCACCAGGACTGAGGGGACCCGTGGCGGAAACAACGAAGGAACTTGGGACCAGTTTTAGTCCCGAAGCGCGTGAGTCAGCCGGGAAAAAGGAACCGATGTCCATCTCCAGCGGCAAAAACACGTTTATCGTATGCCGGAACAGCCAGGGGCTGGAATTCCGCGCCACGCTCCTACGCCTGACCCGATACACAGTGGTGTTCGAGGTTTACAACCCCTATAGCATCCTCCAGCTGGGGGAAGTCCTAAGCGATTTTAAGATGATCATGAACGACCGGATGGTTTATTCCGGGCGGGCAGTCGTCAGCAACCTCGTCAACACGGGCATCCTCCTAGTCTGCGAGTGCACCCTCGAGGAGCATTGGCTGGATGTGGACTTGTTCACCTCCATCCACCAAAAGGACAAGCTCCAGGACGAATTCACCGAATTTCTCCAGGAATGGGGGAAGATCAAACACGTCACAGATGATTTCAAGGTCGTCATCGCAGACATGCAGGCTTTCCTCATGGATATGAGGCGGTGGTTGGAACAGGTCGAATTGAGCATCCGGTCAGAGCCTTCCGGGGACCGCACCCAAATGGAAAGGAATGTCATCCTGGAGCTCAAAGACCCCATTTCACCGACCGTCCAATCACTTTTCGAACGATTTGAGGAAACCGCCTCCCGTATCCCGGATGAGCTCCAATCCATCCACCGCACTTATGCGAGGCGCCAGATGCATCCGATCATCCTTTGCTCCCCATTTGTTTATAGGAGCTACCAAAAGCCCTTGGGTTACGCCGGAGACTATGAAATGATCAACATGATGCTCCGGGACCCTTTCGAGGGAGGCTCCCTTTTCGCCAAGATACTCAATACCTTCTTCTTGAACACGCCGCCCTGCCTCGCCCACCGAAACCGGATCAAATATCTGACCCGGAAACTCAAGGAGGAAAGCGAGCGGGCGGCGCGCGAAAAGAGATCCGCCCGCATATTGAACATGGGTTGCGGTCCGGCGAAGGAAATCCAGGATTTCCTGACGGAAGAAGAGTGTTCCACCCAGGCGCAAATCGTCCTGATGGATTTCAACGACGAAACCTTGGAGTTCACCGGGAAGGCCGTGGAACAATTAAAGAAAAGGCATCAACGGAACACATCCATCAAGTTGGTCAAGAAATCAGTCCATACTATCCTAAAAGAATCTTTCCATTCAGTGGAACGGAGCGATGCTCCAGCCTATGACCTCATCTATTGCGCCGGTCTTTTCGATTACCTGGAGGACCGCATTTGCAAGAGGTTGATGGATTATTTTTACAATTATTTGGCGCCCGGCGGACTGTTGCTGGCTACCAACGTCACTCCTACTAATCCCATCCGGAACATCCTGGAAGGTCTTTTGGAATGGCCCATGGTCTACCGCGACCGGACGCAGATGGCGATACTCAAACCCGAGAAAGCCCCGCAAGAGGCCGTGGATATTTATACCGAGGAAACGGGCGTCAATATTTTCATCGAGGTGAGGAGGCCCCAATGAGCGAGAATTTAATGGCCCGGCCGGAAATGAGGAAGTTATTCGAGGACTACAACGTAAGGGAAAGCATCCGGCTCGCCAAGATCGCCTGCTGGGTTTGCGCCGTGGCCATGCCCTCCGCTTTTTTCCTGGATATGATCGATTATCCCCACTTGTCCCGCTACTTCTTCGAGATTCGCCTCGCCTGTTCCTTCACCGCCCTGATTGTCCTCGGACTGATCTACACTCCCTGGGGGGCCCGCTTCCACCTTTTGTTGACGCTCCTCCTCGCCATCGTCTCCCAGGGTTTCATTGCCTGGATGATCTCCGCTTCCGAAGGGCCCAATTCCCCCTATTACGCGATCCTCAACCTTCCCCTGCTGATTTTCTGCCTTTTGTTCCCCTGGACTTTCTTGATGACCATCTCCCTTTCGGCGGCCACCATGATCTTTTACGTGCTGGCTTGCCTCATCCACGGTGGGATCACTACCGGGCACATTTTTTTCAGCAATTCGGTGTTTTTGACTTATACCGTCTCCTTCGCCATCTTGGCCAGTTATTTCACGAACCAACTCCGTGTCCGGGAATTCACCACTCGCTATGAACTGGACCAGAACCGTAAACAGTTGGCGGAATCCAACCAAAAACTAATCGAGTTGGATAGGATGAAAAGCCATTTCTTCGCCAACATCAGCCATGAACTGAGGACTCCCCTCACCCTCTTGGTGGCCCCCATCCAAAGCCTGCGGTTTCAGAAGGGTCATCTTTTGGACGAGGAATCCCGCGATATCTTGGAAACCATGGAAAACAACGCTATGAGGCTGTTGAAATTGATCAACGATCTCTTGGACCTTTCCAAGCTGGAATCGGGAAGGATGGAGGTCAACAAGGAAGTCGTCGCGGTGGAAACCTTCATCAAGGGACTGGTCCAGTCGATCCAAAATACCGCCAAGGACAAACAGGTTTCCGTGATAAGCCGTGTCCAAGATTCCATTGGAATGGTGATGTTGGACCGCAACAAGATGGAAAAGATCCTCCTGAACCTGCTTTTTAACGCCTTGAAATTCACCCCCCCGGGCGGGCAGGTCGAGGTTTCGGCGGAAAAAGCCCGAAACCAGCTGGTCCTGATTGTTTCCGATACGGGGATGGGAATCGCCAAGAAAAACCTGCCCTTTATTTTCGACCGCTTTTGGCAGGCGGATTCCTCGGCGCAACGAAAATACCAAGGAACCGGTATCGGGTTGGCCCTGGTGAAGGAGTTGACAGAAGTTCAGGGGGGAATCGTGACCGCGGAAAGCGAGGAAGGCGTTGGTACCCGAATGACCATCCGGGTGCCCTGCGAGGAAGCCGAAGGGCCGGAAGCCCCAACGGGGAATATCCCGTCCGGGCCGGGAAAACAATTGGTCATTCCGGATGCCACCGTAGAAAACGCGGAGTGGCTGACCAAGCTTTACCGCCGGGCTGAGTTATTCCCCACCCTCACACCCGTCTCCGAGACCCTCCGGTTCGACTCCTACGGTAACGGCAAGAGGAGGAAACTACTGATCGCGGACGACGAGCCGGACATGCTGAAATTCCTGAAAACACAGTTAGAGAAACATTACGAGGTCCTGGAGGCTGTTGACGGGGCCCAAGCGGTGGAAAAGGCCAAACAGTTCCTCCCCGATCTCGTCCTGCTGGACATGATGATGCCTGGCAAGGATGGCATCCAGGCCTGCCGGGAGCTGAAGGAGTGGGTCCCGACCCAGTCTATTCCGGTAGTGCTTCTCACTGCGAGGGCCGACGAGGGAACAAAACTTTCGGCATTGAACGCCGGCGCGAATGATTTCCTCACGAAACCCTTTTCCACGACCGAACTCCATGTCCGTGTGCAAAACCTTGTGCAATCCCACCAATTCCAAAGGGAGCTGGCCCGGGAAAAAACTGCACTGGAATCGACACTTGAGCGGTTAAAGGAAACGGAAGGCCAATTGGTTCAAAGTGAAAAGATGGCTTCCCTCGGCCGATTGAGCGCGGGTATCATCCATGAGATCAATAACCCCCTTAATTACGCCTCCACCGCGCTTCATCTTTTGAAGTCCAAGAAGGATAAACTGCCGGAAAGCGAGAGGGAAAAGTATGGCGAAATTGTCTCTGACATCGAGGAGGGAATGGGAAGGGTTCAGCATATCGTTTCCGACTTGAGGACTTTTTCCCATCCTCGCACCGACAGCGTGGATCTTATCGAGTTGGACGAGACGATCACGACGGCCCTTCGCTTCGTGAACCAGGAATTAAAAGGGACAGTCCAGATCCAGCTGGAAGTTCCCCAGGGGCAACAAGTTTTAGGAGATCGGAACAAACTTATCCACGTCTTCGTGAATCTTTTCCAGAACTCGGTGGACGCGATCCGGGCGAAAAACTTCATTGACGAGCAACCCCAATTATCCGTTCGATCTCGAACGGCGAACGGAAAGGTCCAAATCCACGTGCGGGACAACGGCTGCGGCATCGCTCCCGAGAACCTGGATAAAGTTTTTGATCCCTTCTTCACGACTAAGGATGTGGGGCAGGGAATGGGCCTGGGTTTGAGCCTTTGTTACCGGATTTTAAGCGAGCAGGGTGGCAAGATTTCGGTGGAGAGCGAGCCTGGGAAATACACCGATTTCCTACTGGAATTACCTGTGAAAAACTGAGGGGACGGGGGGCGCGCCATGGAATCCTATTACGACTACAAGAAGTTCAATGTCCTTTACGTGGATGATGAGGAGAAATCCCTCAAATACTTCCGCGAAACCTTTGGCGAGAAATTTTCCGTCCTCACCGCCTCCAACGCGGAGGAAGGTTTCCGGATTCTCAAGGAAAACCAGGACAACATCGCGGTCCTGATGACCGACCAGCGAATGCCAGGGGAAAAGGGCATCCAACTACTGGAAAAGTCCCGCCAATTGAACCCCCGGATCATCCGGATGCTCGTTACGGCTTATTCCGACCTGGAAACGGCCATTGAGTCCGTCAACACCGGCGCCATCTACAAATACGTCACTAAGCCCTGGGATATCCCCCAACTGGAAGTCACGCTCAAGCGGGGCATTGAGTTCTTCATCGTCCAGAGGGAAAGGGACCAGCTCCTGCGCGAAAAAATGTCGGCCCTCTATAACATCATGCTCACCGACCGAATCCTCAGCCTCGGCCTCCTGGCGACCGGTTTAAGCCACCATATCCGCAATTCCATGGTGGCGGTCAAGACCTTCCTCGATTTAACCCCGAAGAAGCTCCGGGAGGAGAATCTCGACCTGGAACAGCTTCGTAACCCCGATTTTTGGAAGGAGTATTACCAGAAAGTGCAGGGACAGATGGACAGGGTGGCCAGGCTCCTGGGAGAACTTTGGGAATCCTCCGAAAAGCCCGCCGCGGAATTTCCCGACAAGGCGCGGCTGAGGGAAGTCGTCGAGGCGGCTCACGCGCGCGTGAAGCCGGAACTGGAAGCCAAAAAAATCCAGGTTGAGATCGCCGTTCCCTCCAACTTGCCGGAGCTCAAAGTCGACGGCAAGAAATTCAACCGTCTTTTTGAGCTGCTTCTGAGAGAGGAGGCCGTGAACCTGCCCCCGGGCGGCAAGATCAAGTTCAGCGCCCAATTGATCGGCCCCAAGGAAGGCCCCGCTGAAGTCCAAATTGAAATGGAAGACGATGGACCAGGAGTGTCCCAGGAGGCCTTGAGGTCCCTTTTTGACCCCTTCTTTGTGCGAAGCGGCAACCCCCAGGAATTTGGAATCTACCTGATGACCTGCTTTTTCATCGCTTACCACCACGGTGGCCGGGTCTCCGCGAGGAACCAGAACGGAAAGGGCAACGTGTTGAGCTTCACCTTTCCCCAGAATCCCGCCGCCAAGCCCCTGTCGGTTGAGGAGCGGGACTTCATCAGCAAAATCCTCCTCAATGAGTCTATGCTGGAAAAACTAATGGCCGAAAGCTGATCCGCCGCAACCACGCCACCTTCTTTATCCTTCAAAATAAAAAACCCCCTCCTTCCGATGGAAAGAGGGGGTCCCGCCCGCCGGGGAAAGCATTGGAATCCCCCGGCTCCGTTGAAATTCCCTTACGACAGGGTTTGCACCTTTTCGTGGATGATCCGGTCCAGTTCCTCCTGGAGGGGCGGATTTTTCTCGTCCATTAACGACTCCAGGAAAGTCCAAACTTCCGGCTGGTTGATCCGGCTCAAGGCGCGGACAGCCTCCAAGCGGAGTTCCAAGGGGTAGTTATGCCCCCGGAGGATGGATTTTTTGCGGGCGATCTCCTCGAGGAAGGGGCGCGCCTCGGCGTTTCCCAAGTCACCCAAGGCGCCGCAAACGGAAGCCAAGAAGGCTTCCTGCCGTGAATTTCGCTGGGCGCGGATTTTGACCGCCCGTAATAGAACCGGTAGTCCCGGCGTAAATCCGATCTTACCCATCACCCGCGCCGCCATGGCCGCGATCTCCTCGGAGTCGTCGAAAAGGGCCAAGCGCAGGGCCGGCCCCCCCGCGGGATCCTTCATTTCCTCGATGAGGCTGATGAGGCTCACTTTTAGTTCCTCACTGCCGCGGGAAACCCAGGCCGAGAGTTGGAGGGAAAGCGCTGGATCCAGCCCACAGATCCTCAAGACCGGAACCACCCGGTGCAATTCCTCCTCGGCGTGCACGTCGGCCAGCCACAATCCCAGGGAGGACCGCAGGGGTTCCTTGATCTCGGCGAAGAGGGGTAAATAAGCCGCTTTCTCAGCGGAAGGCGCCATGAGAAAGTCCTCCATCAAGAGCGGGGCCGCCATCTCCCCTAATTGGGGGAAGTGGCTCAGCTGTCCCGCCTCGAAGGCCAGGCGGCTGAATCGGCGGATCCTCTCCGGCGTGGATCGCTCATAAAGCCAATGGCGGGCGATGCGCGAGCGGTCAGGGAACCCCTCGTTGTCGTCGTCGCAGTGGAAATGGAGCGTCGCCAGGAGGGTCAAGGCCGCCCGATCCCGGCCGGCGTCCACCGCGGCGTCCATCAGGTCCCAAGCCAGCAGGAGGGCCGACTGGTAGAGGGAGGGTTCCGTCTCGTGGGCCATGAGGGAATTCAGTCGGTCCAGCACGCGTTCCAAGAGCTCCGGGTTGCGCACCCAGGGCCGGGCGTCCATCAAATGATTCAAGGCCAGGGGCCTTTCCAGCAGGCCTCCTCCCAGGGCGTCCGACAGGCAGCAGACGGTTTTTTCCACCAAGTCATGCCGTCCGTTGGCTCCCCAGTAAGTCAGGCAGTCGTTCACCAGGCCCTCGGTGGCGGGATCAAAGAGCACCGCCGACCAATCGTTCTTCATCGCCACTTCCAGCAGGGGGAACATGGCGGTCACCGTCTCATTTTCCATCAACTGGCCCGGGGGGGATTTGAACCATTGGTAGATATTCTTGAAATCGGGGGTCACGCTTTCCATGCGGTCCAACAGGCGGCCGAAAAGTTTGGAAAAGGATTGGGCCAAGTCGGACATTTCGGCGGAGGCTCCAAGGTTTCTCTTTTGCAACTGGGAGTATTGCCAGGCCTCGGCCACGAAGCTTAGGAGAGCCTCGTGGGTCTTCGATTGATTTTCCCCTTCGTGGGCCGTGGGGGGATCGCTTGAATTCGGAAGTGGCAGGCCCTCGTTGGAAGCGGCCTCGGCCGGAACAAAGACGCCCTCTGGAGGGGTGGTCTCGAAGACCGGCGCCGGCAGTTCCACTTGGTCGTCCTTCGACAGGAAATAAACGCGCGAAGGCTCATCCGCATTTTCCGTTTCCGCCTCCGCGTAGGGAAGCGTCAAGCGGCGCAGGCAGGCCGTCAACTCCGGTTGGGTCAGGCCTTGCGCCATTTGGACGCCCGGAATTTCCTTTTCTTCCAGGTGCTTGAGAAGATCACCGGAGTTCGGGAAATATTTGTCGTTGATGTAAAGCTTTCCTTGTTGAAGATGAAAGAGCAAGGTGTCCGAGGCTTGGAAGAGTCGCTGGAGATCCTTGAGAAGCTTCTGGACCGCCTGGATCACGAAGGGGCTGTCGCTCGAATAAAAAGCGATGTAACTGAGGGCGGCCCTTAAATCACGGGCCAGTTGAATCAAGAAATCGGGTTGGGGCTCGGGGATTCCGGTCGCTTGAATTTTTGCCATGTTCTCCTCCAGGGGTTTGGAATTGAACCGTATTTCAAGCGGTCGGGAAATTGTGGGTACGTCTTTCTCGACTTAAAATTAGCACCGGTCCCGGGCGTGAAAAAAGAATAAATCCCATGAAAAAGGGATCGACGTTTTCCCCTCCGGGGGGTGGAAAGTTATCCACCGGTCCGGCAGAAGAAACCAGGCCGGGTAAAGCCTAAGAAAAAACAGCCCTTTTCCGCCCCTTTTCCCGGGAACAAAGTGGGGGGTGGGGAGTCTAAAGCTACGGGATCACTTCTAGGGAGCGGGGAGACTTTGACCTTAACCCAGGAAGCCCTTGATTCGCCCCA
The DNA here is from genome assembly GCA_035524855.1 of bacterium. Classification (GTDB taxonomy): domain Bacteria; phylum Oederibacteriota; class Muellerivitia; order Muellerivitales; family Muellerivitaceae; genus DATKOC01. The sequence goes on along the minus strand of DATKOC010000125.1, from coordinate 2,653 downwards.
AGTGAAATAGCAAAATAGGGCTATCAAACCCTTTCGAAGGAGCGAAGAGATGGAACCACGCAAATTAACACTGACCTTGACCCTCTTGGCCGCCGGAGCCATGGTTTACGGCTGTGGCAATACCAAGCGCATCGAGAGCACGGAAGTTCCCAAACAGCCCGCCACCACGGAAAAAGCGGTGGAGGCGCCGACCCCGGTTCCTTCGGGGAAATACACAGTGGTTTCCCACGACACCCTTTGGGGCATCGCGGGTAAATCGGATATTTATAGCGATAACTTCCAGTGGCCCCTGATCTTCAAGGCCAACCGGGACAACATCAAGGACCCGGATTTGATCTATCCCAGGCAGGATTTCGTGATTTCCAAGGGAGCCACTCCCGAGGAAATGGCGCACGCCAAGGACTTGGCCATGAAGACCCCCAAGTATGTGCCCCATACCAAACCCCGGGAAACCCTTCCGCTGGATTATTTCTGATTTAAGCCTGGTCAAGCCCGCTCCCCAAAAGGGGGCGGGCTTTTTTGTTTGAGGCCAACGTTCTAAACCACAATGACTTGGAAAACTCGGGGAAAGAAACAGGCGCTGTTCTAAAATTTTAAAATCCTCCCTGCGACCCCCTGAGTCTCTGTGGTCAATGGTTCATGAGGTTTAAATGAAAGCCATTCTTGTGCGGGAATTCGGCGGGCCCGAAGTAATGAAATTGGAGGAGATTCCCGGCCTCCAACCCGGGCCTGGACAGGTATTAGTGAGCCTAAAGGCCGCGGGGGTCAATCCCGTGGATGCCTATATCCGTTCCGGGACCTACGCCCGGAAACCCGCCTTGCCTTATACCCCCGGCATGGATGGTGCGGGCGTGGTCGAGCAAGTGGGAAGCGGGAATGTTCCCTTCAAAGCCGGCGACCGGGTTTACGTGGAATATCCCCTGACCGGAACCTACGCGGAATCCTGCCTGGCGGAAACCGGGTCGGTCCATCCCCTTCCTTCCAATATCTCCTTCGCCCAGGGCGCGGCCTTGGGTGTTCCCTACGCCACCGCGCATCGGTCCCTTTTCGGGCGGGCACAGGCCGTGGCCGGGGAGACCCTTTTGGTGCACGGGGCCACGGGAGGAGTGGGGATCGCCGCGGTGCAAATCGGGAAAGCGGCGGGCTTGACGGTCATCGGCACGGGGGGTACCGAGGAGGGGCGGAAACTGGTGATGGAACAAGGGGCGGACCATGTGCTCGACCATCGCGCGCCGGATTACCTGGAGCAAGTCATGGCCCTTACGGGCGACAAAGGCGTGGACGTCATCCTGGAAATGGCTGCCCACCTAAATTTGGGGAAGGACCTCACGGTCTTGGCTAAGCGGGGGCGGGTGGTGGTGATCGGCTCCCGGGGAACGGTGGAGATCAACCCCCGTGACACCATGAGCCGCGACGCGGCCATCCTGGGCATGACGCTCTTCAACGCCACCCCGCAGGAGCGCGCCCAGATCCACCAGGATTTGGTTAAGGGAATGGAGAAAGGGCTTCTGAAACCCATCGTTGGCAGGGAAATACCCCTCGCCCAGGCTCCCCAGGCGCAGGAGCTGGTCCTGCAAATGGGGGCTTACGGTAAGATTGTCCTAATACCTTAATCGTTCATGAAGGATGGAGATATGGAAGATTTTTTACCGTCGCAAAAAGAAGAAACTTTCCAGGAAAAAATCCAGCGTGACGCCCTGAACGCCACCGTGAAGGCCATCGAGGAAAAGATCACCCACCTCGTATGCCCCACCCACCAGAAAAACCCCCGGCTCAAATTCTCGGAGGACTCGGGCCCAGGCCAGCAGAAGATGTCGTTTGATTGCTGCTGCGACCAGCTCGCCCAGATGCTGCAGGACAGCCTCAAAAGTTAAAGCAAAACCGCCGCGTAGAAACGAATGGCGGTTCCTTCGCTTGTTTACTTAATGAAATATTTCATGAAAACCGCATCCCCCACGAAGGCGCAACCCACCGCCGCAGGGCCCGTGAAGGAAAGAACCGTTTGCGCGGCGCTATAAGTCGTACCGAAGGTCGCCGGGTTCGACGGGCTGGAGTAGGTCGAGGGCGGGAAGACAAAGGGGCTTCCCACCGTTGTGGTTCCCGAATTAAAGGTTGTGGCCGGGGCGGGGTAAATGCGGGTGCAAATGGCCGAATCGTAATTTCCCGGGTAAACGGCGGTCGCGGTTACCCCGCTGGAATCGAAGGAAATGGCCCCGGGAGCGGACATGGTGGAGGACACGGTCCCAATTGAGGTGGCAACCGTAAGGGAATAGGTGCCGTTTGGTACATAAGTGTATTGGTAGGCGGTTCCATATTGGGCCATGGGGATTCCTCCCAACGTGGCGGCTTGGGTAAAGGTGCATGGAACAGCCCCCTCGATGGGAGTGGTCAAGGTCACCCCGTCGGTCGTTTCCGCCGTGTGGTTGATCGAGAGGGTAATCAAGGTGTTCACGAGAGTTGTAGGACCGACAGGCACCACCGCACTCATATCATAGACACTCCCTCCGAATACCCCAGCCACCCAAATACCCATGGGTATTGTGACGGTTCCATTCACCGTGGGGGTATAAGTCGGGGTAAAGGTCGGCGTGAAGGAAGGGGTAAAGGTATTGGTCGGCGTTGGCGTATTCGTGGAAGTGCAAGGGGTTCCACC
>DATKOC010000124.1:0-29260 GCA_035524855.1 bacterium | reverse complement strand
TATTGGGTTGTCTCAGCTAACCCCCTTCGGTAAGAAAAAAGGTGGGATCCTGGCCCATGAGCATACCTTGAGCGGCCCCAAGGCTGACCGGCTGAAGCTGATGAAGGCTTGCCACGCCAACTTCAGCTGCATCTTTTCCCTTTATCCGGATAAGTCGGGGGTGGAGGGATTGTTGAAAAAAATCGCATCCCGGAAACCGGATATGGCGGTAAATTTCCCAAGCGACATCCAAAACCGCGTTTGGAAAGTGACTGACCTCCAATGGATCAAGACTCTCCAATCCAAAATGAATCATGAGACCCTTTTTATCGCCGATGGCCACCATCGTTATGAGACGGCCCTGGCTTTCCAGGAACACTGTTCCCAATGGTCCAACGGGAAGTTGGGGAGACGGCCCTTTGATTACGTCATGATGATGTTCGTCGCCATGGATGACCCGGGTTTGGTGATCCTGCCCACTCACCGCATGTTGCCGGCTCGGCATATTTCCTCCCGCGCCCTTCTCTTGAGCCGTCTTTCGTCCCTGGGTGAGATCCACCGTTATTCCAAGGCGATCCAAGGACTCGCCCCCTGGAATTGGATGGCCCAATTGGGGAAGAAGCGGCCCACCATTGGGCTTTCCTTTGATGGAAAGGAACTTTACGCCCTGCAATTTTCCACCTCGGTCGTGAAATCACCGTTGTTGGCCGGACTTTCCGACGCCCAGAAGAGGCTCGACGTGACCCTCTTGCACCGCCTGATCCTGGAACCCTTCTTTGGGATCACCAAGGAAAAGGTGGAGGACGAGATTTCCTTCACCAGCCGGGCGGATATCGCCATTTCACACCTTCGGAAAAAGGAGTTCGCCGCCACCTTCTTCCTGAATCCCACCCGGATTGACCAATTACGGGAAATCGCCCTGAAGCAGGAGCGAATGCCCCAAAAATCCACCTTCTTCTATCCGAAATTGGTGACGGGACTGCTGTTCAACGATTTGGATTCTTTTTAAACGAAATAATCACGATAAATCTCTGAAAGGCTTGCGGGGGTTTAAGAAGCGAAGGTAGAATCACCGACTCCAAAACCATTACCCAGGAGGAAGCATGAGCCGCCGAATCGCCGAGGTGAAAAGCCGTGAAATTCTGGATTCCCGCGGGTTCCCGACCGTTGAGGTGGATGTGCTCCTCGAGGATGGGACCTTAGGAAGGGCGGCGGTGCCCTCGGGCGCTTCTACCGGCGAATACGAGGCGGTGGAACTTCGCGACGGCGACAAGGCCCGGTTCAACGGCAAAGGTGTGACAAAAGCGGTCGGCAACGTGAACACGAAGATCGCCCCCAAAATCAAGGGAATGGACAGCACGGACCAACGGGCCTTGGATACCTGCCTGTGCGACTTGGACGGCACCCCGAACAAGGCTAAATTGGGCGCCAACGCCATCTTGGGAGTCTCCTTGGCCAATGCCAAGGCTGCGGCCAGCGCCGCCAAGATTCCCCTCTACAAATACATCGGCGGGGCCAACGCCAACACCTTGCCGGTCCCCATGATGAACATCATCAACGGCGGCATGCACGCCGATAACAACGTGGACCTGCAGGAATTCATGATCATGCCCGTGGGCGGGAAGACCTTCCGCCTAGCCCTGCAAATCGGCGCGGAAGTTTTTCACGCCCTCAAGAAGGTTCTCCACGACAAAAACATGAATACGGCGGTGGGTGATGAGGGTGGTTTCGCCCCGAATCTCAAGTCCAACGAGGAAGCCCTGCAGGTCATCATGGAAGCCATCAAGAAGGCCGGTTACGCGCCCGGTAAGGATGTGCTGATCGCCCTGGACGCGGCCTCCTCAAGTTTCTTTGACAAGGCCAAGGGGAAATATCTCCTCGAAGCGGAGGCGCAAAAGGAAAAAAACAGCCAGCAAATGGTGGAGTTCTACTCGGCCTTGGTTAACAAATACCCCATCATTTCCATCGAGGATGGATTGGACGAGAATGATTGGAATGGTTTCAAATTGATGACGGACAAGCTCGGCAAAAAGATCCAGATCGTGGGTGATGATTTGTTCGTAACCAATACCAAAAAATTAAAAGCAGGTATTGAGAAGGGGATCGCCAACTCGATTCTCATCAAGGTCAACCAGATTGGGACCCTGACCGAAACCCTGGAGGCCATCGAGATGGCCAAAAAGGCGGGTTATACCGCCATCGTTTCCCACCGATCGGGGGAGACCGAGGACACCACCATCGCCGACATCGCGGTGGCCACCAACGCCGGGCAGATCAAGACCGGCTCGGCTTCCCGCACGGACCGCATCGCCAAGTACAACCAGCTTCTCCGCATCGAGGAAGAATTGGGCGGCGCGGCTCAATACCTTGGCAGGGAAGTTTTTTACAATCTTTAACGGCGAGGCCGTTAAGGTTTAAAGTTCCACAAGGGCGGGGTGACCCGCCTTTGCGTTTTTTAGACCGAGGAATCCCATGACCCCAACCCAAGCTCCCCGAATTTATGATAGCATCACCGATTTGGTGGGTAGGACTCCCCTGTTGCAAATCCATTCCCATGGGGTTCCGGGTGTTGAGCTGTGGGCCAAGTTGGAGTCTTATAACCCCGGCCGATCGGTGAAGGACCGCCCGGCCCTCCGCATGATCCTCGAGGGTATCAAGTCCGGAAAGCTTACCAAGGATAAAACCATCCTCGACGCCACTTCGGGCAATACCGGTATCGCCTATGGCTGGATTGGGGCGACCCTCGGTTACAAGGTGACCTTGGCGATGCCTTCCAACGTCAGCGACGAGCGAAAGCGAATCCTGAAGTCCTTCAACGTTGAGGTCCATTATTCCAGCGAGATGGAAGGCTCGGATGGGGCCATTCGATTAGCCCGTGAAATTTATAAGAAGGACCCGGATAAGTACTTTGTCCCCGACCAATACAACAATCCTGAAAATCCCGAAGCCCATCGACTGACGACCGCGAAAGAAATCATGGAGCACTTGGGAGACCGAATCACCCATTTCGCCGCCACGATTGGCACCAGCGGGACCCTGATGGGAACGGGGAAGGGGATAAAGGAAGTGAAACCCTCGGTCAAGCTTGTGGCCTTGGAACCGGCCCAGCCTTTCCACGGCTTGGAGGGCTTGAAGCACATGGCCTCCTCCATCGTGCCGGGGATCTATGACACGAAAGCCTACGACCTTCATATCGACATCGACACTGAGGAAAGCTACGAGTGGGTCAAGAAATTGGCCCGCCAGGAGGGGATTTTGGTGGGTCTTTCCAGCGGCGGTGCCATGGCGGGCTGTATTCAATTGGCGAAGCAAATCCAGCAGGGTTGCATCGTTACGGTTTTTCCCGATTCGGGGGATAAATATCTTTCAACGAGGGTGTGGGAATAATGGTTCGTTTTGAGGAACAAGCCAAACGAGCGATGATGGCCATTGGCGAAAAAGGCTACCCTCACGAAATATGCGGCCTGATGTTAGGGGAGTCTGGGGAAATCCGGACCGTGACTGAAGTTTTTGAATGCGGAAATCTCAACAAGCTCAAGCCGGAAACCCGTTATGACATGGACCCGAAGGATTACATGAAGGGTGAAAAACTTGCCCGCGAGAAGGGGTTGGACGTTGTTGGAATCTTCCACTCCCACCCCGACCACCCCGATAAAGCTTCTGAAACTGACCGGCAAGCCGCTTGGCCAGGTTTTTCCTACGTCATCATGTCGATCCAGAAAGGGAAGTTCGCTTCCATGAAATCCTGGGTGCTCAACGAAAAAGAGCAATTTGACGAAGAACCCATCGCTTGACCGGCATGACCTGGCTTGCTTTGGCCGTGGGTGGAGGCTTTTTTAACGCCCTCTGGACGGCCCTCTCCAAAAAAGTCTTAGCAAATCAAACACCGCGGGAATTTACCCTGGCCTTCCGGGCGATGACCTGCCTTTTTCTTTTGCCTTTCGCCGCCTTTCAATGGGTTTGGCCTCTTCCGACCCGTTGGTGGCTTTTGGCCCTGGCCGCCGGTGTACTCGAAGGTCTCCGAATTTACCTTTTAACCATCGGTGTCACCCAGGATTACTATTCCACTTACGCCTTTTTCAACCTGACGGCTTTTTTCACTGTTCTCCTTGCGCCTTTGTTTCTCCCGGAATCCCAATCACTTTGGCTTGTATTGGGCGGGCTTTGCATGGCGGCGGGCGCATTCGTGTTCCACCGCTTAGGCCGTTGGTCTTGGCCGGGGTTAACCGGAGCCTTGGCCTCCACTCTTTGGGCTATTGCCAGTAAGGATGCCCTCCGGGATTCACCGCCTCTTTTTTTCGCCTTTTGGTGTTTTGGAATATCCGCGTTTATCCTATTTCCCCTGGACTACCTGGGAGGGAAACCTTTGCGGTGGAAAATCTTGGGTAAGCATTGGAAGGAGACTGCCTGGGTTTCTTTTTGGTCCCTTTGGGCGACGGTATTGTCCTATCTGGCGCTAGCCCACGCGCCGGCCTCCAAGGTGAACCCTCTCATCCGCTCCAACCTGCTATTCGGTTTTTTCTTCAGTTATTACCTACTGGGCGAGAAAAAAGGTTGGAGGCTGAAAGCCTTGGGAGGGGGACTGATCGTGGCTGGATTGGTCCTAGTGGCATTGGGATGATGTGGGCTATTTACGCTTTGGGCTCGGGTATTTTCAATGCCCTCTGGACCGCCCGGATCAAACTCAAAATTCAAAAAGAAGGCGCCCTTCCTTTTACGGCCTCCATCCGGTGGGGGGTTGTTTTGTTGTTACTCCCCTTGGCGATTCTCCATTGGCGAACGGCTCCGCCAAGATGGTGGGCCTTCACCCTGTCCAGCGGTATTTTCGAGTCCTTAAGCGTTTGGACGCTCGCCAATGGCGCCCGAAAGGATTATTACTCCAGCTATGCCCTCAGTAATATCACGCCCCTTTTTGTTCTCTTTGCGGCACATTTTTTATTGGGAGAGGAACTCACCCTTTCCCTGGGAGCGGGCGTGGGGTTGGTAGTCGGCGGAATTCTATGGCTTTACTATCGAGGGCATTGGTCGTGGTGGGGCTTCTCGGCGGCAGTCATTGGCGCCTTCAGCAGCCTGTTAAGCAAGGCGGTGATCGCCGAAGCCGACCCGATTGAGCACGCATGCCTATCGTTCTTCATGGGCGCCATTTTTTGTACAGCGATTTCCGCGCGTAAAAAGCCTTTGCTAGAAATTCCGAAAATTGCGGGAAACGTCTGGACACACCGCTACTTGGCGGTGGGGTCCGCTTTGGCCACGTGGTTTTTTTACATGGCCGTTTTTCTTGCGCCGTTAAGCCGGATGAGCCCGCTGGTCCGGATTAACATCGTCGTGGGATTCCTGTTGAGTGTCTTTCATCTCAAGGAAAGGCATGACTGGCAGGGTAGGGGGTTTGGGGCTATATTGCTTCTTGCCGGCTTGATCTTAGTTTTGCGGAAATGAGCCCTTTGTGAAGTTCCTAACTGAATATCTCTGGTTCAACACGAAAAAACACCGCGAGTATATCAACATCACTTCCGAGGTGGAAAAAGCCGTTAGGAAGAGTGGAATCACGGAAGGCATGGTGCTGGTATCGGCGATGCATATTACGGCGGGGGTTTATGTCAACGATGCCGAAGATGGCCTAATCGCCGATATCGATGAATGGCTGGAGAAATTGGCGCCCTTCAAGGAGAATTACCGGCATCACCACACCGGTGAAACGAACGGCGATTCCCATTTGAAGAGTATCCTGGTGCATCACGAGGTGGTTGTGCCGGTGACCGAAGGAAAGTTGGACTTCGGCACTTGGCAACAGATCTATTACGCGGAATTCGACGGTCAGCGCAGGAAGCGCGTTATCGTCAAGGTGATGGGGGAATAATGGAAACGGGCAAACCGGCTTTTGAGAAATATGTTTTTGTCTGCGTAAATGAGAGGGCTCCGGGCGAGAGGGTTTCCTGCGGAGCAACTTTTTGTGGTAAGGAACTCTCCGAAAAACTCAAGGAAGCCGTTAAGGCCGCTGGAGAGACCAAGCGAATCCGGGTGTCCAAGAGCAAGTGCCTGGACGTTTGCGAAGAGGGAGCCAATGTCCTGGTTTACCCCGATAATCTTTGGTTCGCCCATGCTGAATTAAGTGATATTCCGGCGATTCTTGAGAAATTGGGGATAAAGCCGTAATATCGAGTTCGTAACAATTTGTGCCCTCAGGCTAAACCCTCCAACTCGCTTTGCTCGTTGGATGGCCTGAGGACTACAAAATTTCTTTATCAATTAAATTGATAATTTTGTGGGGGTGACCGGTTTCGACTGGGAAGCTGAACTTTTGGGTGCGTGTCGAGGCGCCATCGCTCGTCAAACATGGCAACGGTTTAACTGCCGACAATCAGTTAGCTCTGGCCGCTTAAGCGGTTAGCGTTTCACCCTTGATGCCTATTAAGGGGATGGAACGTAAGCAGTAGGCTGGTCCGCAACAGGGTGGTTTCACCGATGGGCGGACGAGAACCAATGGAGCTGGCTCTCCGCCGGCCGCTCGGGAGCGAGCGGGGGGCGAGACTCTTTCCTGAGCTACGCACGTAGGGCCCATTACGGATGTTTTTCAGGACGTGGGTTCGATTCCCACCACCTCCACCAGTCTTCCTTCCTTGAATATTTCTCAAGTTTGCGAAGACTGCCCGGCGTAGCTGAAAACAAAGCCTGGCAAGCCATTTGGGATACGACTTGAATAGGTAGAACCATTAGCGGGGCTAGTGCATCTGTATGTTTACATTATTCGGAACAAGTTTAATCCTGAACAAACTTATGTTGGCGCGACTCGAAATTTGAAGAAACGTATCTTGGGACACAACGAAGGTAAATTTCCGCATACTGCCAAATACCGGCCTTGGAAAATAGAAACTGCGGGTTGCTTAAGAAGATAAAGCCTTTGCTTTTGAGAAATATCTAAAGGGGCATTCCGGCCGGGCTTTTCGTGCCAAACACTTCGAATGAAAACCATCATTCTCCTGCTTATCTCCAACATCTTCATGACCTTCGCCTGGTACGGCCATCTTAAATACCGTGGTTCACCCTTGTGGATCGCCATTTTGGCGAGCTGGTCCATCGCGTTTTTTGAGTATTGTTTTCAGGTCCCGGCGAACCGCATTGGTAGCTACCAGTTTTCCACCTCCCAACTTAAAATCATTCAGGAAGTGATCACCCTGGCCGTGTTTTGCGGGTTTTCCGTTCTTTATTTAAAAGAGGACTTGAAATGGAATTACTTCATTGGATTCTGTTTCATGATCCTGGCAGTATTTTTTGTTTTTAAGAAAACCTGACTCCACAGGGTGTTGTTTGCCCCGCCTCAATTTAAAAACACTTAGGTAAAAGGATTTAACGCTTAAACCGGTTTATGAAAAACCAAGAGAGGTTTCAATTCCCCTTATGAAACCGCCCCGTTCACTTTCACCGGCTTAAGCCGTGGGCAATTTAAACTTTCCAAAGCTAGGGTGGTTTGTTAGACTAACGACCGCTTTTCACTTTACAAAAAAGAGGCTATCGGCCATGAAATATTTCGTTTCCCTCCTGACGGGCATCATTCTCGTGACGAGTCACTCAATTGCCCTGGCGGCTGGCCCCACTTACGTGAAAGACGCGATCGCCGTTTCCACCTCCTGGACGAAGGACAACAGCCCTTATGTGATCCAAAACGATATCGTCGTTTCCAAGGGCGCGGTTCTCACGATTGACCCTGGCGTTGAAGTGCAATTCAGCGTCGCCCCCGGCGGAAAGGTCGGTGCCGGTCCCAATTTGGTCATCCAAGGCGGATTAAGGGCCGTGGGGAGCGCCGCCGCTCCCATTACTTTTGGGCCCGCGGCGGTTGGTTCCCTTTGGGGCGCGATTTATTTCTACGGTTCCGATCCGGCGAATTCCGTCCTACAAGGCTGTTTCATCAAGGGCGGACGGGTTGTTTGCAACGCCTCCTCACCCACCATTACCCAATGCGCCATCTATGGAGCCAAGAGCGGGGTGGAAGTCGCTGGAAATTCACAGCCACAAATTGTCGGGAACACCATCACGGGTAATAACGTCGGCTTGATTCTTCTCGCGGACACCGCCAGTCCGGTAATTTCCAACAACACGATCTACAACAACAATTACGGCTTTTATTTCAAGGATTTTGGGGTCCCGAACATTTCTGGAAACAAGATTTACAACAACCTCAAATATAACATGGTGAACTACTCCGCGAAGCCCTTGGCGGCGCCGAACAACGACTTCCACGTGGTGGACGCCCAGCTCATTGGGCGCACCATTTATGACGGCGCCATGAACGCGAGCTTGGGCCGAATCAACTACATGCCCTTCGTGGGTGGGGCCGCCGGCCAAACCGCGCCTATGGTGGCCAGCGCCCAGCCGGCCGCTCCACAAGAGAAACCCCAAATCCAGGAAGAGGATTTTTGGAGCTATGGCCGCCCCTTCGACGCCATGAAAATCAGCAACGTAGACCAGCAAAAGAAGAAGCCTTCCAGCACCGTGAAAATCCTCGCGGTGGGCGCGACCGCCGTTGTAACGGCGGTGCTTCTTTTTCTCTAATCCTCTAAAAAGCGGTTTATATCGGCCCGCTTTTTTTCGCGGGCCCTCCTTCCCCCATGCCATAATGTTCAAGCTTGACCGCTGAACATTTCCTGAGTGGTTTTCCGCGAAAATGGAGCAACGAAAAAATGACCGGGTTATTCTCTCGGTCGCCGTCCGCTATAAGGTCTTCCGGCTGGAAAACCTTGAAAAGGATGTCCGGGACCCTTCCTTAGGCCTTCAGGCCTCACTTCAGAACTTAAGCCTGGGGGGGATCCAGATGGTCTCGAACCGCCCTTTCCAAAAGGGGGAAATCCTGGAACTTGAGATGGAAATCCCTGGATCGGGATCGGTCCGGACGGTCGCCAAGGTTGTCTGGTGCAAGCCAGATCCCCACTCCAAGGGATCGGAACAGGTATCCGGGATTCAGTTCATCCCGGTGTTCGAGGAAGACTTGAAGAAGGTCCAGGAATATTTCGGCTCTGGAGAAGAAAAATGACATCGCCATCGGACAAAAGAATCGCCCGGCGCTTCCCCGTGCGCATCCACATCCGCTTCCGCCTCTTAAGCTCTCCGGACGGCGAGAAACCCGAGCCTGAACTGCACAACGGCAATAACCTAATGTCGAACATCAGCCGGACAGGTTTCTTCCTATCCACGAAAAACTACCTTGAGATCGGCGCGGTCATCGAGGTGGAATTTCCCCTGGAGCAATACAAGGAAGTCATCAGGGCGGAGGCCGCCGTGGTCAGGGCTAACCACCAAAATTTCCCGAACCAAGGCCGCTACGAGTACGGCCTGCAGTTTGGAGCCATGCATCCCCACTTTAGGGAGCTCCTTGAGCAATTCCTGGCGCAAGCGGGACAATAGCGCCCCGAAACCCATTAATTCAGCCACACCGAAACCTTCCGTTGTCCTCCCACGTCTAATCGTGTAAAATTCCCACTCGATTTCGGCCGCTTGGCGGCTTTCGTTGAATAACGCGGATAGTTGACGCTTCCGCGGAAAACCAAGGAGAATTTATGCGTTTCATCGCCCTGTTGTGTTGCTTCCTCGTCGCCTCTCTTGCCACGGCCGCTGATTTCAAAATTGGGACCGTGGACATGCAGAAACTATTCAACAACTATCCCGGCACTAAGGCGGCTAAGACAAAGTTGCAGGCCTTTGAAAAGAAAAAGAGCGACGACCTCGCCGATTCGGCCCAGGAAATCAAGGATTTGAAAAGCGAGCTCGATAAATCGGGCTCGGTCCTCTCGGACAAGCAAAAAGCGAAGAAGAAGCGGGAACTCGACGAGAAGATCCAGGCCTACCAGCAGGATTCAGCCCAGGCCGAGAAAGAACTGATGTCAAAGCAAAATGACATGACCCAGGCTGTCGTGGACGAGATCAAGGCCCTCGTGGCCAATATCGCGAAGGACAACGGCCTGGACATGGTCTTGGACCAGGACAAGACGGTTTACCTCAAGAACTCGGTGGACTTGACGGATAAAGTCCTCAAGACCTTTAAAAAGGACAGCAGCGACGATTCCAAATAATCGTCCAGGGGAAGTCGAGCGGCCCAAATGACGATCGCCTATACGCTGGAAAACTTGGCCCGTGAAATCGGCGCGACCGTGAAGGGGGACGGTTCCTTGACGGTCAAGGGGGTCGCGCCCCTGGACAGCGCCGGAGAGGGCGACCTCGCCTTCTTGACCAACCCCCGCTACGCCAAACAGGCCGCTTCCACCAAGGCGACCGCGGTACTTTGCGAGTCCTCCTTGCAGGACAACCCCAAGCCCCTCTTGCTTTCCCGCAACCCCTACGCCGCCCTCGCGAAAGTCATCGCTCTTTTCCATCCCGCGGTCGCCCACGTTTCCGGCGTTCAAAAGGGAGCCTGGGTAGATCCCCAAGCCTCGGTGGACCCCGCCGCCAGCGTCCTGCCTGGAGCGGTGGTGGCGGCGGGGGCCCGGATCGGGTCCCGAACCGTACTCTATCCCGGGGCCTACGTCGGGGAAAAGGCCGTGGTCGGAACCGATTGCCTCCTTTATCCCAATGTTGTCGTCCGGGAAAATTGTGTCCTGGGCGACCGGGTTATCCTCCAGCCGGGCGCGATCGTGGGTTCCGATGGTTTCGGCTTCGCCAGGGAAGGGGAGAGTTACCGCAAGATTCCCCAGGTCGGGAACGTGGTTCTCGAGGACGACGTGGAACTGGGGGCCAACACTTGCGTGGACCGCGCCGTTTTGGGGACCACCCGCATCGGCAAAGGCACCAAACTCGACAACCTCATCCAAGTGGGCCACAACGTCACGATCGGAAAACACACCGTTATGGCGGCCCTTTCCGGCATCTCCGGTTCCACCCAGGTGGGCAGTGGCGTGGTCATGGGCGGCCAGGTGGGACTCGCGGGACACCTCAAGATCGGCGATGGAGTGACCCTAGCCACCCGTACCGGCGTTATGGAAGATATCCCGGACAAGGGCGTCTATTGGGGTTCCCCCTCGACCGAGATGGCCACCGAGATGAAGAATGTGGCGGCTTACCGCCAATTGCCCGAACTCTTGAAACGCATCCGCAACCTCGAGAAGGCCCTGGAAAAACTCACGGGGGTATCCAAGCATGGCTAAGGAAACCGCCTACCGCCCCCAGCGGACGATCCGCCGCCCCTTTGACTTTGAGGGGACAGGCCTCCATACGGGGAAAAAGTGCCACGTCAAGGTCTCGCCCCTTCCGGCGGGGTCCGGCATCCGCTTTTACCGTTCCGACATGGGCGCGGAAATTCCCCTGTCGCCCCACCGGGTAACCAGCACCACCCGGGGTACGACCCTCACGGGGGAGAAAGACGCCAAAATCTACACGGTTGAGCATTTCCTGGCCACTGTCCAGGGAGTGGGGATGGACAACCTGAAGATCGAGATGGATTCCGAGGAAATGCCCATCCTCGACGGCAGTTCGGCCCGGTTTTGCGAGCTTTTCCAGGAAGCTGGGGTGCAGGAACAGGAATCCCCCGTAAATCCCCTCAAGGTCACCGAGTCGATGGAACTGGCCTTTGGAGACGTCCATCTCAAGGTGGAGCCCGCCGAAGGCCTTCACTTGGACGTCACTACCTCGTTTCCTTATCCGGGATTGGAGAACCAAAGAAGGAGTTTCCACCTGGCCGATAAAAGTTTCGAGCGGGAACTGGCCTTTGCCCGCACCTTTTGTTTCGAGGAAGAGGTCGAGCAACTACGTAAGGAGGGCCTGATCAAAGGCGGGAGCCTGGATTGTGCCCTCGTGATCGGCAAAAAAGGCGTCCTCAACGGTCCCTTGCGGTTCGAGGACGAGATTGTCCGGCACAAGACGCTGGATCTGCTGGGAGATTTGATGCTTTTGAACCGCCCTCTTTGGGCAAAAGTGACGGTGAAAAAGGCCGGCCACCGTTACCATGTGGAACTGGCCAAGGCGATTTGGGATAAATTCGGGAAGGGCCCTGCGACCTCCCCTGGAACCTTGAAAGGCGGACCCAAGATGGACATTAACGGAATCATGAATACCCTGCCACACCGCTATCCTTTCCTGATGGTGGACCGCGTCCTGGAACTGGAGCCCGAAAAAAGAATCGTGGCAATCAAGAATGTCACCGCCAACGAACCCTTCTTCCAGGGCCATTTCCCGGGGAATCCAGTAATGCCGGGGGTGCTGGTCATCGAGGCCTTGGCCCAAGTCGGCGGTATAGCGTTGATTTCCAACGGTAAGGTGGGGAAGACTTTTTACCTTTCAGGCGTGGATGGGGCCCGCTTCCGCAAACCTATCCTTCCGGGAGACCAACTCCGGCTGGAAGTGGATATCCTTTCTTTGCGTTCCACTATCGCGAAAATGGCGGGAAAGGCCTTCGTGGACGGCAAATTGGCGGTGGAGGCCGAGATCATGTGTTCGGTGTTTGATCCCAACGGTAAGGGAACGGGAGCCTAAGAATGCCGTTGTCCACCCTCAACATCCATCCCACCGCCATTGTCGATCCCAAAGCCGAATTGGGGGAAGGGGTTACGATTGGCCCCTATTCCATTGTTGACGCCCATGTGACAGTGGGGGACGGGACCCAGATCGCCTCCCATTGTGTGATCACCGGGCGCACCAAGATCGGGCGCAAGAACCGCATTTTCACTGGTGCGGTGGTGGGTAGTGAGCCCCAGGACGTGAAGTTCGCCGGGGAAACGACCTATCTTGAGATCGGCGACGAGAACGTTATTCGCGAATATGTCACCATCAATCCCGGCACGGGTGAGGGCACTAAAACAGTCATCGGCAACGGCAATTGGCTGATGATCCAGGCCCATGTGGGACACAACGTGGTCATCGGCAACCAAGTAAAGCTCGCCAATGGCGTCATGGTCGGCGGTCACGCGATCATCGAGGATTACGCCACGGTGGGAGGGGGAACCCCCGTCCACCAATATGTCCACATCGGGTGCTATTCGATGATCGGCGGCGGCTTCCGGGTGGTCCAGGACGTGGCGCCTTACATGATCGCGGGGGACGAGCCGCTCCGCATTTATGGACTCAACCAAATCGGCCTGGAGCGGAATAACTTCCCCAAGGAAAGCATTGAGGCGCTCAAGAAAGCCCACAGGATCATCTTTCGGGAGAATTTAACCTTGAAGGAGGCCATCCAGGCCCTAATCCAAGAATTTCCCTCCAGTCCCGAGGTCAAGCATATGATCGGCTTCCTCAACGCCGCGACCCGGGGACTGGTCCGTTGACCCAACACCCGTCCCCAACGGTTGGCCTTATCGCCGGTTCGGGGGACCTTCCCCTCCATTTCATCCGCCAAGCCAGGGCCCAGGGCCGTACCGTCATTACGGCCGCCATACGGGGCGCGGCCGCCTCAAACGTCGAAAAGGCCTCCGATCACACTCTCTGGATGTCGGCGGGACAGTTGGGAACCCTCCTTTCCTATTTCAAGAAACAAGGCGTCCGCCAGGCGGTCATGCAGGGCAAGCTCCAACACGCCGATTTGTTCAAGAACCTGCGGTTGGATTGGAAGGCCTTATCCCTTTGGACCCGCCTCGAGGATCGCTCGGGCGAATCGGTTTTAAAAGCTGTCGCGGGAGAGCTGTCGAAGACAGGTATCAGGCTTTTAGACGCGAGGTTTTTGATGAAAGATTTGCTGGCTCCCAAAGGCTGGTTGGCGCCAACCAAAGTTGATGTGAAGTTGAAAGATTCGATCACCTATGGTCTTCGTGTTTCGCGAGCCGTCTCGAAACTCAAAATTGGCCAATCAATAGCGGTCAAGAAGAACGCGGTGGTGGCGGTGGAGGGAATGGAAGGAACTGATGAGATGATTCGCCGGGCGGGGAAATTGGCCGGCCCGGGAATCATCGTCGTCAAGACCGCAAGCCTGAACCAGGATTGGCGGTTTGACGTTCCGACGATAGGGCCAGGGACCATTCACGCCCTGGTGAAAGCCAAGGCTCGTGGAATTGTCGTGGAATCCGGGAAGTCCTTCGTTGTGGCCAGGGAATCGACCTTGGCCACGGCGGGAAAGAACAAGATTTTTATCCAGTGTGTTTAAAGGGGAGGATCAGCGGTTATTCCGGACTAAAAGGTAGGGTCCCAACACCCCAAACACCATATTGACCGTCCACATGGAAACGAAGGGTGAAAGTACTCCCGAGTCCCCCAGGTGCCGGCCGATCTGCATTCCCCCGATGTAAAAGAAGGCCACTAGCAAGCAAATCCCGAAGCTGATGACCACCCCGCTGAAGCGTTTCATGGTCCATCCCCAGGGCACCCCCAGGACCGCCAGGATGACACAGCCGAAGGGGAAGGCGATCTTGTTGTAGAGCTCCACGAGTTCCTTGTGGTCGTCGGATCCGTTGATCCGTAATTGCCGGATGAGGGCCATCAATTCGATGAAGCCCAGTTCCGAGGGCTCCTTTTGTTCCTTCAGGAAATCCTCCGGTTTCTCAGGCAGGGTCAGGGGCATCTGCCCAAAAGGCAGGGCCGATACCTCGTTGTCCTCGTCGTCGAAAGCCCGCACGTAACCATCGCTGAAAACCCATTGGCCGTTCTGGTAGTGGGCGCTTTTCGCGTCCACGCGCGACTTCAGGTGCACATCCTTCCCGAATTCCAGCATGAGGACGTTGTTCATCGTCTTGGAGGCGCCGTCGAAGGTTCCGATGTGGTAGAAGCGGTTGTTCAGGCTCAGCATCGAGATGTTTTGGCGGAAAAGGCTGGTCGTGGGCTCCGCCTGCTTCTCGATCTCCACGACCCGGGTGTGGCGTTCCATGCGGGTCGCCTTAGGCACCACGACCTCGTTCAGGAAAACACTCAAGACACAGATGACAACCCCGCAAAAAAAGAGGGGAACCGCCACCAGGTAAACGCTGACGCCGCCCGCCCTCATGGCGATCAACTCGCTGTTCTTGGAAAGGCGGCTGAGGGAAAAAAGCACGGCCATGAGGACCGCGATGGGGACGATCTGCATGAGGAGCTTCGGGATTTGGAGGCTGAAATACTTGATCGTGAGCACGAAACCCGGTTTGGCGTCCATGATAAAGCGGATGTCGTTGAACACCTGGATGATCAGGATGATGACGCTGAAGGCCAGGAGTGAAAGCAGGAAGGGTTTCAGGAATTCCCGGAGGATGTATTTGGTCAGGGTTTTCATGGGACCGCCCGCCTCTTGGGGGGGAGGAGGATTGGCGACCCGCCGCCGAGGCGAAAGGCGGAATGCTCGGCCACAACAACGTAGTAAATGAAACACCCGGCCAGCGCGAGGATCCCGTTGGCCCACCAAAGGCCGAGCAAGGGACTGACAATGCCCCGGTCGCTGAGGATTTGGCCGAGGTTGAACATGAGGTAATAGATGAAAATCATGATGAGCCCCAGCACGAATCCCACGAAGCCCTTCGAGCGGGTCCAGAGGCCCAGGGGGGCGCAAAACCAGGTCAAGGCCACGCAGGCGAAGGGAAGCGAGAGGCGTTTTTGAAATTCATTCCGCAGGGAATTGCGCCTTCCCCCGTCCCTCCTCGTGTTCATCTCGCCCAACAACTCCGAAATGCTCATTTCCTCGTAGTCCTTCTTCACGTCCGTCATGCCGGCCAATTGGTTTTCCAGGTTGAGCCGCGTCGTGAAACGGCCAAAGTAAAGGCGGTTAAAGGTCCTGTAATCCTTGTTGGCCCAATGAATGACCCCCTGGTTCATCTGGAAGAACATCTGGAGGGTCTGGGGGTCCGTGATCAAGGCACCTGTCTGCGATTCGGCGGTCTGGTCGGCTGATTTCGGGGACCACTTGAAGAACATGACCACGTCGGAAAAGAGGCCGTCCGAATTCTTGCGATCAATGAAAAGGCGGTAGCCCTCGAATTTGTCGATGAAGACCCTCTCCTGAAGGGCGATTCCGGCCTGCTCCCGTAGGATCTTGAAATGGATTTTCTTGAAGAGGAAATTGGCCCCAGGCAGGACCTCGTCGTTGAAAAAAAGCATGACGAGGGTCAGACACGCCCCGAGGAGCAGGACGGGGCCGATCAAGCGGAACAAGTGCACCCCGCTGCTCTTGAAGGCCGTCACCTCCATGTCCGAGCTCAGGCGGCCGAACGCCAGAAGGGTCGCCACCATCGTGGACATGGGAACGGTGAGGGAGAGGATAAAGGGAACCATGCTCAGGAAGAGGAGGAGGGACTCCCAAATGGGGACGTTCTTGTTCAGGACGAGGTCCAGCAAGAGCGAGACTTTGTTGATGACAAAAAGCAGGGTCAGCATGGAAACGCTGAGGAGGAACGAGGGAAGCATTTCCTTCAGGACGTATCGGTAAACGGTCTTCAAAAGGGGTCCTTGGCATGGGCTGACCAGGCGGTCCAATTCTCCTGAAGCCGCCCGGACTGACGGGCAGTATAACACGCCCTCCAGTCCTAAAACCGCCCGGACGGTCCCGCCCCCGCCGGTTGGGAGGGCAATTCCGACCATTCGGGAATTCCGCGGGCATGGAGTTCCCCCAGGGCGATATCTTAAGGCTGGGAAAAGCTTGAGCGAAAGGCGGCGACCCCAGTGGAGAGGCTGATCACCCGGGAAAAATTGGGCGTTAGATCCATATCCCCTTGTTATGATTTGAAGGATAAGGCGGTCCTCCTCCTCCCAGGGGTGTGGGGCGCCCGGAGAATCCGGCTGGAAGGAACCTTCATGGCCCAGGCTTGGCGAAAATTCTTTTCCCTCGATTTGGAGAAGGCCTTCACGGCCTCTTTCCTGAAACTGCTTCTCGTTTGGAACCCCTTTTGGACCCTCCTGGTGAGCTTGGTCTGGGGGGAATGGAGGCTTTCCTCCATCCTTTTCCGGTGGAGCTGGTGTTTGTTCGAAGCCAGCCTTGTGGCCCTTTTCGTCTTCGCCATGGTCCGGCTTTACCTGTTGGTGGAGGGCCTCTTGGCGGCCCGCCGTCCCCAAGGCCCGCCCCCGCATGGGACGGGTTGGTACCTCCTGCTCATGGCTTTCCTGGTCCCCCCGGGGATTTTTTTGGCCCTCCATTCGATGGTGGCCTTCATCAACTTGTTTTTCGCCGGGGACCCCATTCCCGCCGCCTTCCACTGGCAGTATTACGGCAACGGCATTTTTTGGAGCTGGATGCTCCTGCTTGTTTTCTTCCTTTTCAAGTCCTGGCAGGATCTCCGCGACGCGGCGAACCTAAGCCAATTGAGGGCGGAGGAATTGGAAAAGGAACGGCTCCAGGCGCTCCTTGCCAAATTGAAGGACCAGTTGAACCCCCATTTTCTCTTCAACACCTTGAACACCGTGGCGGCTTTGATCCCGGCGGATCCCTCCAAGGCGGAGCGGGTGGTCGTGAAACTCTCCACCCTCTTCCAGGGAGTGCTGGCGGCCACCCGCAAGACGCACCAACCCCTTTCCGGGGAGCTGGATTTCTGCCGGGACTACCTGGAAATCGAGCAGGCCCGCTTCGGCCCCCGGCTGAGGGCGCATGTCGAAGTCGAGGAAGGACTGGAATCGGCCAAATGGATGGTGCCCGTCCTCCTCCTCCAACCGATCGTTGAGAACGCGATCAAGCACGGCCTCTCCTCCCGGGCCGCCGGGGGGAGCCTCTGGATCCGCGCGGCCCGCCGGGACAACCACCTTGAGTTAAGCGTGGAGGACGATGGGGTGGGTTTCGGAAAATCCACCTACTCGGGCTCCGGGACGGCTTTGGAGAATTGCCGCAAACGCTTGGAGTTGTCCTACGGAACCGAAGGGCGGCTGGAGATCACTTCCCGCGAGGGCGGGGGCACCCGCGTCCAGCTCATCCTTCCCCTCACCCAATCCGAATCACTGTCATTGGGGGCGCCATGATCAAGGTCCTGATAGTGGATGATGAGGCCCCGGCCCGTTCCCGTCTTGCCCGGATGCTTTCGGAGTTCAAGGACCTGGAAGTCGTCGGCGAGGCTTCCAACGGCCTGGAAGCCCTCCAGTCGGCCCAAGACCTGAAGCCCGACTTGGTCCTGCTCGACATCGAGATGCCCGAGTTGAACGGATTGGAAGTGGCCGAGGCTTGGGGAGGGGAAGGGCCCGCGGTTGTTTTCGTGACGGCCTACAGCGAGCACGCCCTGAAGGCCTTCGAGCTTTCCGCGGTGGATTACCTGGTGAAGCCCGTCGCCCCGGAACGCCTGGCCGAGGCGGTGGAGCGGATCCGCCGCCGGAAGAGCCCCATGGCTCCTTCCCAATTGCAGGATTTCCTCAAGAGGATCGAGGAGGGGCGGAAGAGCCGCCGAATGGCCGTTAAATGCGGGGCGAAATACCGGGTTTTCAATCCCTCCCAAGTCTCCGCCATCATCGCCAAGGACCACTACGCCCTGATCCTCGTGGATGGCCAGGAACTGCTCTCCGATGACCGCCTCGACGCCCTGGCCCAGCGGATGGATCCCACCCGTTTCCTGCGAATTCACCGCAGCGCCATCATCAACCTGGATTTCCTCAGGGAACTGGAGCACGAGGGAGACCGCAAGTACATGGCCGTCCTTTCCGATCCGGCCAAGACGCGATTGCCCGTCAGCCGGGAGAGGCTGGAGGATTTGAGGAAGGCCCTTGAGCTGGATTGAGGTTATCTAAACCCGAAAAGGTATTTGCTAAAGATGAATCCCCTGGATTTTGAAAACAATATCGGCCTCACCCGCCCCAAATTCGGGGGAGCCGCCCTTTTTTTTATCTTGGTCTTTTCCTTTCCCGTTTTCGCCCCGGCGCAGGATAAGCCCCCTGCCGCCGGCGAAACTCCGGACCTTAAGATGAGCCCGGAAGAGGAAATCCAAGTCCTGGACGCCATTGACTCCCATTCCAACACCCCAGAGGCGGTTTCCACCCCCCCGGATTCGGCCACGCCCGCCGCCACACCCGCCCCCAGCGGGCCGCCGCCCGTCCCCTCGGGCTTGAAGAACATGATGTCCAAGGAAGGGGTTTTCCTGTCCTGGGAGCCGGCTCCCACCTCCTCCAATGTCTCGGGTTACAACGTCTACCGTTCCACTACGCCGGGCTTGGGTTACAAATTGGTCAACGCCAAACCCCTCGCCTCCCCCCATTTCCTGGATGGGCCCAAGGACAGCCTGGATCCCCCCGAGAACGGGGAGGACTACTTTTATGTGGTGGCCTCCATCAACCCGCAGGGGGACGTGAGCCCCTATTCGGATGAGATGGCCGTGACCCCGAGCGGCCTGGAGGCCCCACCGGCGGCTGAGGGAAAGGCCCCCGTCAAACCCAAAGCCGTTCCCACCGCGATCGAGGAAGAACGGGCGATTAATGTTCCCCAGGAAAAGATCGTTAACCTCCAACTGCCGGCCGACACCCAACTTTCCATCCAGGGATACAAAAAGATCGGCGTCCAGCTCAATTTCCAGACCTATAAGAACCCCGCCCCAGGCACACCCGCGTCCCCCCCCAGCGCCCCGGTGGTGAACCAGGAGCTGGTGGTGAACCTGTTGGGCAAGGTGGGGAAGAACGTGGACGTGAACGTGGACTACAGCGACGTCAACCGGGGAGGCCCGGGCGGGGTGGACCAAACCAAGCAGAACATCTCCATCGTGTACCACGGAAACGAGGACAGCCCCATCCAGGAGGTGGCTTTCGGAGACCTCCAACTTTACCTGCCGAACACCGAGTTCGCGGGCTTCAGCAAGCAGTTGTTCGGCCTCCAGGCCAAGATGAAGTTCGACAACTTCCGCTTCACGTCCTTCTTCGCCCAAACCAAGGGCATCGCCGAGACCAAGGTTTTCACCGGCAATACGGTGCAGGTGGACAAGACGATCCTCGACACCAACTATATTCCCTGGAAGTACTTCCTCATTACCCGGGACTCGAACATGGTGACGATTGGGGCGGTGCCCACCAACATCAAGCTTCCCTACCCCAACAGCGAGCAGATTTGGATCGATTCCGGCAATGGCCAGACCAACCCCATCGGGGTGAGCATCTTCAGCGGGCCGTCCAGCAACCCGACGGCTTTCGAACATTGGCTTCCGGGCCGCGACTACACCATCGATTACTCCACCGGCATCATCACTTTCCTGCGGGGCCTCAACAGCGCCGCCCGCATCGTGGTGGCCTATTACGAGCAAAGCCAGAGCGGGGGGAAGGGAAACCCGGTCGGCTTCAAACCCGGCACGGACAATGTCGATTTTGACAACGGGCTTCAAGTCCCCGATGACGGAAAAATCAACAACAACGCGCACATGATCAAGGACAACAACAACTACACCGCGACCCATTTCAGTTCCGCCATCCTCAGCCCCCTTTACCTGGTCAATACCTATGACCTGGGCCGGGACAAGATCATCCCCCCCCAGCAGGACCCCGATTTCCAGATCCAAATCCTTTCCCAAGGCAGCGGCAATATCGTCCAGACCTCCCCGGGCCCCCAGCCCGGGGAAAGGAACAATGGCGTCACCTGGAATTACAACATCAACCTCGACTTGAACACCCTCTCCTTCATCAACACCACCTTTGACCCTACCTCCCCCAACGCCAACCCCGGGGCGGCGGCAACCCTTTATTTTCCGGAGCGCCCCTTCGCCAACCTGGATGGGAGCGTGAGCGGGAGCGGCGCCTCGGCCGTCCTCACGCCGGGCGGCATGGGCGTGACCGACGTTTACAGCCAAACGACGCCCCCCACGAGCCTTTACTCCATCCACCTTCATTACAAGACGAAGCTCGACTTTTACAACCTGGACCGCATCAATATCATCCGCGGGAGCGAGGCGGTTTACTTGGACGGGCGCCGCCTGCGCCGTGACCAGGACTATACGTTCGACTACACGTCCGGCTTCCTCGACTTCCAGGACAAGAGCATCCTGACCCCCAAGAGCCAAGTGGTGGTGACCTACGAGTACGCCCCCTTCGGCTCCTTCGGGCAGAGCAATATCCTGGGGGCCCGGGCCGAATACGACCTGACCGACCACTTCTTCCTGGGTTCGACCTTCCTTTACGACTCCGCCCAGTCGCCCATTGACGTGCCCCAGCTTGGCGCCACCCCCAACTCGCTGGCGATCCTGGACGCCGACGCCAAGTTGGACATCAGCCAGGAGGACCTGCAGTCGGTCACCGGCATCATCCCGGGGCTGGAGAGCTGGAAGCCCCCGCTGGCCATCAAGCTTTCCGGCGAAGTGGCCGAAAGCTTCTTCAACCCGGATACCTTCAACGCCGAGGGCGAGAACGGCGTGGCCATGGTGGACAACATGGAGGGTATTGACAGCGCCACCGATGCCTCCACCTCGAGCCCCAGCTGGCTGGTTTCCTCCGCGCCGGAGGTGCCGGGAACTTTCCTTCCGGCACCCGCCAATGGATATATCTCCAGCCCCGACCCCAACAACAACCGCGTGCGCTTTTTCAACGACGCCCCCCCCGGCGGGAAAAACGCCATGATGGACTTCGTGACCATTTCCACCAACACGAACAGCCCCGTCACCAACTTCAACGGACAGAGTTACCTCAACACCGATGTCCCCGCCTTTGGCGGCCACGTCTACGCGAATTCAGGCCAGCACGCGCAGGACGCGGTGCAGGTCCTGCAGTTTCCCTACTCCCACATGAGCAACCAGACCTGGGCGGGACTCCGGACGGTTTTGTCGGCCAACGGCACCGACTTTACGAACGTCCGGTATTTCCAGACGTGGATCTATAACCTCTCCAGCTCCCAGGACAACTGGGTGATGTTCGATTTTGGGAACATCAACGAGGATTCCAACGGCAACCAACAATTGGACATGGACCAGGGCGTGACCACCGCCACCAACGCCAACCCCGGTTACGGCATACCCACCTTCTACGCCCCCGGCACGCCTTGGTACCCCGGGCCTGGAATCGGGTTCACGGGTTTGGCGGGGGAATATCCCTCTCAGGAAGGAGTCAGCCTCTACCAGGGTTCCTTGACCAATTACGTCACGGAGGACATCAACGGGGACAAGATCCTCCAAGGGGGGTCTTCCTCTGACAATTACTACGAATTCGGGGTCAGGGTCAATTGGACCGGATGGAAGCAGGTTAAAGTTCCCGTGGATTTCACGGCGAACGACAACCAAAACACCACCACGGACGGGACCCAGTACTTTTTCCACAAGCAGGGGATTCCCAGCCCCCAGATTGTCCGGGCCCTCCGCCTCTGGATGACCGGAACCAGCGGTACGGTCACAAGCGGGGACTTTTGGGTGGAAAGCGTCGGCTTCACCCAAAACCTCTGGCAACTGCAAGTGGACCCCGCCGCGGCGGGGGTGAGCGTGAACACGGGGCGCTTTGACGTGAACTCCATCAGCAACGAGCAGGATGGCCGCTACCAAGGGAGCCTGAGGTTCGTTACCGTCCAGCAGGGCCAGGATTCCTCCTCCTTGACGCTCAAGGAAAAATCGCTCAAATTAACCTACAACCTTTCCATGGCCGACCATGTGAACCCCTCGGACCCCACCTCGCCGCCCCTCTATTTCGCCACCCGCCTTTACAGCCAGGGCCTGGACTTCACCGATTTCCAGGAATTGAGGTTAGACCTCCAGGCCCCGGTGGGCTACTCCCCCGGCGACACGCTTTTCCTTCGCCTGGGCAACGACCAGAAGGACTATTACCAATACAACGTCCAATTGAGTAAATACCCGCTCCTGGGGCCGGGGAGCTGGACCACCGTGGTCGTCCCCCTCGACGGGTCGGACGGCAACCGGTCGAGGGTGGGGACGCCCCTCCTGAACCGGGCCACGCAGATCAGCATCGGGATTATGTCGGCCAACCCCGTCCCGACCTTCAACGGGGAACTGTGGATCAATAATTTGCGGACGGTGAATCCCGCCAGCCGGACCGGGGTGGCCCGCCGCGCCAACGCCGCCTTCGTCCTGGGCGACAATTTCGCCACCGTGAACACCCGTTTCCGGGAGGTGGATTCGGGCTTCACCCAGCTGGACCAGACCTCCACGCATTTCCAGCACTCCCGCCAGTACGGGGCGGACTACGCCTCCAGCTCGGTGAAGCTCTTCTCCCAGCCCCTGGTCACCCAGGCCTCCCTCACGCACCAGGACCTCTATACCGAAGCGGCCTTGGCGCAGAACCCCTATTACCTGACCCTGCCCAATTCCAAAATCGACAACGCCACGGGAAGCATCAGCTACACGAAGGAACTCGGGCCGAATCTCGGCCGCCTGACCAGCGTGAGGCTTTCCGGGAGCGTCAACAAGGAAGACGACGATTTCCAAAGCGATTACCTCGCCCAACAAGGGGTCCAGGGCGACACCCAAAAATTCAACCAAACCTTCACCTTGGCCTCCACCTACGACGCGCCCACCCATCTCTTCATCCTGCCCATCGGCACCAACCAGATTACCCAGACCCTAACCCTCACCCAGGACACCCAGGATTTTCTCCTGCCCAACGGCCAGGCCAACCCCAATTACTCCCGGTATGACCGGATCACCCGGGCCCAGACCTACGGCTGGACCAATACCACCGAACTTATCCATAACCTGGTCTTCACCCCCGGGTACGGCCTGTCCCTGACCGACGCGAAAGGGAACACCAATTCCCCCGGCGTCCCCGGCGGGGTTTCCGATTTCACCCCCTTCCAGGAGCGTTACCAGCCCAAGCTGGGGGTGGTCTACCACGGCATCAACGGCATCACTCCCTCGGCGGATTATTCCGGCAGCGTCCAATATGATTACGTTTCCTACCAGGATGGGACTCGGTTCAACAACACCAATAACATGAATTACTCCCTGAACCTCAGCCCGGGGGCGTGGATTCCCTTGGCCCAAACCATGGGGTTAACCATCTTCGGGGGCCGTACCGAAAGCTCCAACGCGGCCATTCCCGGATACGGCGGCTGGAGCCCCCTGAGCTTCAGCCAGAAATGGCTGATTGACACCCCCTTCGACCCCTCCTACGGCGCCTTGACCGCGACGAAATCCATCGGCCACCAGCTCAATACCAGCTTCAAGCTTTTCGATATTTGGGAATTCCGTCCCACGGGTTCCTGGAACGACCAACTGAGCCTTTTGTACAAGGGCTCCAAGCCGGTCCGCACGACGGGACGGACCCTCGGTTTGACGACGGTTTACAACCGCCCTATCCTCACCCTGCCGCTGGTGAAGTTCAACTTCGATTCCGCCCAATTCCAGTACACCCACACCGACAACACCCAATACGACAGCTCGGACGTCCCACAGGTCTCCAACCAAACCAACAGCGATTTGTTCTCCATCACCCTGCCTTACGACATCAACCAGAAGGCCCAGGGCAATTTCCGGCTCCAAAGGACCGTGGGGACCCAGGTGGGCTTGAGCACCAACAGCGTCCTGACCCACCAGAATGACGATGTCGGGTCGGTGGAGTACAACCAGAAATTCGCGCCCAACCTTGAGATCCACATTCCCTTTACCCACTTGAAACTCCAACTGCAGGACGCCATCGAACTTCACACGACCTTCACCGCCGAATTCGTGAACAACTATCCCGAGAACACCAACTACGTTTACAACGTGGTCAAGACCCAAAAGTACCGTGGTACAATCGACCTCAATTACAACGCCTTGAAGAACCTCCGCGTGAGCATCGGCGGGGCCTACGAGGATTTCACGAGCGAAAACCAGCCGCAAACAAGCTACAAGCTCATCCAGGGGAATATCTCGGCCGAGGCGAGGTTCTGATTTTGAGACGAGTCCACCAAAAGTTACTGTGGGTCCTGGTGACGGGGCTCGCCCTGGGCGAAGGCCGGGCCCAACCGGCGCCGGTGACGGGCCTGGCGGTCCTCGCCCCTTATAACGGGCAAGTCAACCTGGCCTGGACGCCTAATCCCACCGCGACTTCCTACAACGTCTACCGCTATCTCTGGGATTTGACCAACACCCCGACGCCCTATCCGAGTTCCACCCCCGTGGCCAACCTTCCCGCCTCGGCTTTGCCGCTCAATTCCGGAACCCCCGTTTTCCAGGATTCGCAGGTCACCAACGGAAGGCCCTATTACTACCAAGTCACCGGCCTGGATTCGGCCAATGCCGAGGGCGCCCCGGCCAGTGTCCTGGCCCAGCCTTTCGCTTATCCGGCCCCGGTCCAGCCCGTGACCGTGAGAAACATCCACGCCAACGCCTTGGATGTTTCCTGGGGAGTGCCCGTTTCCAGCTATCCCATCTCCTATTACAACGTGTACCAATTCGCCTACCTGACCTTTACACCCACCTTAAGCCCCACGATCACCGCGACCCCCACTGATAGTCCTACCGGGACCCTGACCCCCACTCATCCCGCCACGCCGCCCACTTCCACGCCCACCCCCACCTTCCCGGCGGTCCTCACGCCCGTTTCCACCCTTTTCCCCTTGGCCACTTTGGTGGGGACCGTCACCACCAATTCTTTCGTGGACGGCAACGTGAGCCCCAATGGGGTGGTGGGCTACTATTACATCATTGTCCCGGTGGACAGCCTGAATAACCCGGGCGGCCAGCCGTCGTCACTCTCCAATGGCGGCCTGCCGTCGAACTTATCCCCCCCGGGCGCGCCCAGCCTTGCCGGCCAGGTCGGGCCCAACGCCACGCCCGTCATCGGAACCAACGGTTACGGGGTTCGCCTTACCTGGAATGGGGCGGTGGCCGCGGAAGGGGTGACCGCCTATCAAATCAACCGGAATGGCGCGGTCATCGCGACCCTTCCTTATGGAACGCCGACACCCGCCATGGTTTATGACGACAGCGCCCTGCCGCCCACCGGCGCCCCCGCGACCTACCTGGTGACGGCGGTGAACGCGAACGGGACGTCCGATTCCAACAAGGTGTTTGAGGTGATCGTGGAACCCAGCTTGTCGGCGGCCATTACGGTCACCCCCGACGCCACCGCCAACGCGGTGACAATCAGCTGGGGCAACGCCGTCACGGGAACCTTGGGGTTGGGAGGCTACTGGGTTTACAAGGGAACCGGGGGGGTGCCCTCCACCCCCACGCCCGGCACCCCGGGGACCAACACGCCGACGCCCTTCGCCACGGTGGTTTTCACCCCCTCAACCACCTTTACCTTGGTCCCCATCGTGGACACGCCCATCGTGAACCATACAAGCTACTGGGTCGTGCCTTTTGACGGCACGATGAACGGGGGATCGGTCAAGGGGGCCCTCACCCCGAGCCTCAACCTGGCCCCGACGCCCCCGACGGGGGTCCAGGCGACGAATCCCACGGGCAACAACGCCGTCACCGTGAGCTGGCAGCCGGCCGCGAACGGCTATTACCAGAATGTCCAGGGCTACCTGGTTTACCGCCAATTCAACGTCAACAACTCGCCCACGGGCACGCCGACCCTGGCCACGACCGTCAACGCGACCCAGACGGGGGTCGTGGATTATTTTGTGGCCACGCCCAATATTCCCCCATCCAGTCCGACGCCCACCGCCACCCCTACGGGGACCCTCGCCACCGCGACCCCGACCTTCACGGGGACCTTGTCCACCCCGACCTCGACCCCCACGCCCTTCTCGGTGCAATACTGGGTGGCGGCCTCGGACGCCCAGGGCAATATTTCGGACCCCTCCAACCTGACCACCCCGGTTTTTGGCAACGCCCTGGGTCTCCCCCTCCCCCCGGTAGTCCTCCCGGTCGCGGGTGACTCCACCACGCTCACTTTTTCCTGGGCGCCGAACCCGGCCGCCGACGGCGTGGATTACTACGGCATCTTCGACCCCGCCAACCTCTCCACGCCCCTCACGACCGTCGCGGCTTCCTCACCCCTGACCTTCCAGGCGCCCGCCACGCTATGGAACGCGGCCTCCTATGTTTTGATGGCCCACAACCCCGCGGGCTACGGCCCCTCCACCCCCCTCACGGGGATCCCGGGTTCGGCCTCGCAAATAACGGCCACGCTGGCCTACGGGAGCCGGCAAGTTCAGCTTTCCTGGACCATGGTGCCGACGCCCGGATCCACCCCTGAAGTCGACACTTACGTGGTGTACCGGTCGAAAACCCCGGGCGCCGGTTTTGCCGCCATCGCCTCCGTGACGCTCACCAGCCCGGGTTACACCGACACCGCGCCCTCCCTCGCGGCGGGGAACAACTATTACTACCGGGTGACGGTCCGGGCCCAGGGCCAAGCCGAAAGCCCGCTTTATCCGGCGGTCACGCCCGCCGCGGAAGCCTCCGCCCAAACCTGGCCCAACGTTCCCGCGGGTGTCGTGGCGGCGTCCAACGGCGCCACCCTCGTCAATATTGGATGGGTCCCCAACGCGACCGCTGAGGCGGTGACCGGTTACCAGGTTTTACAGGACGGGACGCCCATCGCGACCTTGGCCCCCAGCCCAACCCTCTCGGTTCCCGCCACCCAAACTGCGGGGAATGTTTATGGTTACCAGGTCGTTGCCCAAAACGCCCAAGGCCCGAGCGACGTTGCCACCGTTAACCTCCTGGCGCCGCCCGCCATGACTCCCACCTTCTCGCTCCTGGTCCCGGCCTTCCTGACGCCCACGCCCAGCCAGACGCCCGCTTTTCCCGCCGGGGTTTGGGTGTCGGGCCTTTCCTATCCCCCCGCCGTCACCGGCTACACCCTTTACCGCCAAAATTCGCCCGCTCCCAGCGCCACGCCGACCTTTCAGTACGTGACAGCATTGTCCTCCCCGGCCTCCATGACGGAGGACACGGCCGCCCCATCCGGTTATATCCTCCATTACGCCTTGGTGGCCAATGGGGGAGGCGTTGAGGCGGATTTTCCGGCGTCGGCCCAAGCGGCCGTGACCCTCTGGCCGAACCCGCCCGTGGTGGGCCTCTCGGCCTCCGGCAACGCGGTGACCCTGACTTGGGCCACCCCAACCCCCAACGACGCCCCGGTCAGTTATTTCACCCTATACCGCAGCCTTTACCCCACCCTGACGCCCACCCCGATCGCCACGATCCTGGCGCCCGGCTCCAGCTACCCGGACGCGGCGGTGACCCCGGGTGTCGCCTATCGTTATTGGATGGATGCTTGGAACGCCTCGGGGGGAAGCGGGCTTACGCCCCCCCAAAACGTCATCCCCATCCAACCGCCGGTGATCGCCCTGACCCCCCTGGCCGGGGGGAACTTGATCACTTGGGGAGCGATCGCGATCCCGTCGGGAAGCGCCGTCACGGGATTCGTGGTTTTTCGGGCCCCCATGCCCACTCCGGGACTGACGCCCGTTTTCAACCCGGTAAGTCCCTTGATCGTGGAAGGGGCCTCCAACACGGGTTTTTCCTACTCGGATGGGCCCCTGAGCGATAACGGTTCCTACCTCTACGAAGTGGTGCCCGCGACCAATGTGGCTTTTGGCAGCGTGTTGGGTTCGCCTTCCAACCAGGTGGCCGTGACGGTCCTGCCCCGGCCGGTCACCAACCTGTCGGCGGTTTCCGGGGACGGGTTGGTCCAACTGAGATGGGATTACCAGGGCCTCGCCACCACCTCCTACGACATTTACCGCAAACTGACCTCCGCCCCTGATTCGGACTTCCAAGCCCTTAAACTGGGCTATCAGGGAGTCAATTACTTGGACAACGGTTTGGTGGACAAAAACGGCTACACCTACCGTGTCTATACGGTGGAGGCGGGCGGCCTCACCTCAACCGCCTTCGTGGACGCCTTGGCCCTTCCGGCCAGGCCCCCGATCGTCCAGAACGAGTCGGTGTCGGTCTCCCAAGACACCTCCTCGGCCCAAACCGTCATCGGGAACACCCTTCTTTGGACCGGGGCCGACCAACCCTCGGATGGGTTCCCGCCCACCGGCGTGGACAACACCACCATGTACCCATTGGGCGGCTACCACATCTACAGCTCGACGGACGGCGGCGGGGTTTACACGCCCCTGGCCACCCTGCCCGCCACCCTCATCAACGGGGTGGCGGCGGCGCAGTGCTCGTACTTTGACGCGGTGGAATTGATCGGGGGCTCCACCTACACTTACCTAGTGCAGGCCTTCGACGCGCCCCCGGACTGCCCCGTCTCCCTCGCCCACGCGACGTCCTACAACTCGGTGACGGCCTATCCCATCAGCCCCGATACGGCGCTGGACCGCAACGCCTTGCGCCCCAACGGATCGCCGAACGAGCAGGTCGTGAAAATTCGATTCGTGGTGACGGAACCGGGGAAGGTCAATATCAAGGTTTACGGCCTGAGCGGCACTTTCGTCAGGGAATTGGTGAATGGGGAATACGGGCAGAAGGGCATCTATTGGACCCAGTGGGATGGGCGGAACATGAACGGCAGCCTGGTCGCCTCCGGGGTTTACCTTGTCTCCACCGAGTCTCCGGGTAACCACCGGGAGTTCCAGAAGGTGGCGGTAATCAAGTAGATCGAAAAATAAAGCCGCGGAAGCCATGCT
>DATKOC010000123.1:0-9864 GCA_035524855.1 bacterium | reverse complement strand
AAGGGCTATGAAGTCACCCGCCCTAAAACCCCAGGCGCCAAGAATTACCCAGACCAATTGACGGTTTACTCGCTTCTTCCCGTTGAGTTCCATGAGCAAGGATGGGTTCCCGTCGGGCGGCTGGATAAGGACTCCACGGGCTTGTTGATGTTCGTCAGGGAAGGCTCCCTGGTCTGGCGATTACAGACTCCCCGTCATATCGACAAGGTTTATGAGGTTTGGGTGATGGGGCATTTAAAGCCCGAGCATTTGGAAAGGGTTTTGAAGGGTGTGAAGACTCCCCTCGGGGACCTCAAGGCCAAATCGGTTTCAATCCAGGGAGTGGTCGGGCCTAATACGCTGGTTCGGGTCGTTCTGGACGAAGGCAAGAATCGCCATATCCGCAGGATGTTTGGGGGCCTGCGGAACCCGGAACGGAAAAAACCTTTCAAAGTCCAGGGCCTGACCCGAACCGCCATAGGGCCCATTTCCTTGGACGTCGAGCCCGGCCAGTGGCGCTTCCTGACCGGGGCCGAGACGGAGGCTTTGTTTAAGCCGTCTCAATGAAAGTCGCGCCTTTTTTGGCTAAAAGTATATACTTAGGGTATATCCTTCTTAAGGAGCCGAAAATGACTAAGGTCCTGTCGCTTAAAATTAAGGGTGAAATTTTCGAGGACGTGGAATCCATCACCAAAGTGCTCCACATGCCCCGGAACGCCTATATCAACGAAGCTTTGAATTTTTACAATGAATTCAACCGCCGCAAGGGTCTCCGGAAAAAGCTGATGAAAGAATCCCTGCTCACCCGAAAGAACTCCATGGACATCCTTGGCGAAATGGAAAGGCTTGAGGAAAAAACGGCTACATGAGGGTCAGGAAATTTAATGTTTACCTTGCCGATTTAAGCCCGCGTTTTGGAACCGAAACCGGAAAAACCAGGCCAGTTGTTGTTCTCCAAACAAACCTCTTAAACGACAGCCAACATCCTAGTACCATTGTTTGCCCTATCACGACCCAGGTCATCCATGGAGCCGAGATCCTTCGGGTCCACCTTGCCAAAAAGGGAGTGGGCCTTAAAAAAGATTCCGACATACTGGTCGATCAAATACGTGCCATTGATAACCGCCGCTTCGTCAAACACTTGGGTGAGTTGAGTTCCGTGGATAAAGCAAAGTTGGTTGAAAATCTGAAGATCATTTTATTCGAGTAGCTTTAAAGTCGCGCATTGAAATCCACGGGCTTGCCCGTGGATGAAAGCGGACCGGGCCTGAAAGGCCCGGCAAGCGAAGCTTGTGCCGATTTACCTTAAAGGGGTTAAGGGAAATCGGTACTATGCCAGTCCCGTTAACAGCTTTATGGAAGGCTGGCATGGACTTCGCGGAACCCCGAGCTTGCCCGGGGGATCCACCCGTCGGCGAATTGAATTTTAGGGTGCTAAAATGTTTCCCCGGGTTAGGTTTGTCTTGCTTTCCCCTTCTCCCTTGACGGGAGAAGGTTGGGATGAGGGTGGATTTGCAAATATGAACGTACCCCTCACCCTGACCCTCTCCCGCAAGGGGCGAGGGGTTTTGAGACAGGCTCAAAAGCATTAGTTAAAGAAAGGGAAGAAATGAAAAAAATCCTAAGCCTCATGGCGGTACTCATGCTCCTGGCTCCGGCGGCCTTCGCGGGCACGGTGGAGGATTGGACCAGTGTGCAATCCGGCACGGACATCGGAACCTATAACGACAGCAACGGCTCCAAGATCGAATTCGCGGTCGAGGCGGGCCCCAAGTCGGGGCAGAAGGCCATCAAGCTGACCTCCAACCTGGTTGAGGGCGGCTACTGCGGCATCTGGCACCATATCTCGGCCGATATTTCCAAGGCCGGGGCCTTGAAGTTCATGGCCAAGTCCAGCGCCCCCGGGGAAATCCAAGTGGCCCTGGAAGACACCTACCACGTGCAGTACATCGCCAACACGAAAGTGGGGAAGGATTGGGCGGAGATCTCCGTGCCCATCTCCGACTTCCACAAGAACCCCTATTACACCCCCGACAACGCCGTCACGGGCCATTTGATGGACCTGTCCCAAACCTCCGGAATGAACCTCGCCCCCCAGATGACGGGCCCCGCGGTGGTGTTCGTCGGGCCCATCGAGACCGATGGGGCGGCCCCTCCTCCGGCCCCGAAAAAGAAAATTCCCGAGGGCGGGCTGTCGCTTTTCCCCAAGCCCGGCATCGAGATGCTGCCCCTGGGCGACCAAAAGGACCTGGGCAAAGCGGAGATCATCCCGGTGAAGGGCCAGCCTTTCAAGGAAGCCATCCGCTTGAGCACCTACAAGCTCACCAACGCCAAATGGGACGTCCAGGTGGACGCGCCGGTTTCCACCGCCATCCAGCAGGGGGAAGTGATGCTGGTCGAGTTTTGGATCAGGGCCGAGCAGGGGGTGGGCGAGTCGGGGGAGGCCAAGAGCGAGGTCGTCTTCGAGCGCCTGGGAGACCCCTGGACGAAGGCGCTGGAAATGAGCCTCACCGCCAGCCCGGAGTGGAAAAAGTTCTCCATCCCCTTCACGGCGGTGGAAAGCCTGGAGGCGGGGAAATCCCACCTTTCCTTCCGCATGGGCTACGGCCCCCAGGTCTATGACCTGGCCGACCTGAAACTGACCACCTTCGGCGACACCAAAAAAATCACCGATTTTCCACCGGTTAAGATTGGCTACGGCGGCATGGAGGCGGACGCCCCCTGGCGCAAGGAAGCGGCGGAGCGGATCGAAAAGATCCGTAAGGGCGACCTGACGGTTTCGGTGACCGACGGCAAGGGCAAGCCGGTTTCCGGCGCCAAGGTGAGCGTCAAGATGAAGCGGCAGGCTTTCGGCTTCGGGACGGCGGTGGTGGCTAAGAAGCTGGCCACGGAAGGTGATGAGAATGACCGCTACCGGAAGGAAATCGAGAGGCTCTTCAACCGTGTGGTGTTCGAGAACGACCTGAAATGGGGGCCCTGGGAAGCCGGCGCCTCGAACCAGGATGGGACCTGGCGGCGGGAATGGGTGGACGATGCCGTGAAGTGGCTCTCCGAGAGGCACATCGACATCCGGGGCCACAATATGGTGTGGGGAACCTGGAGGTATATCCCCGGGGACATCAAAAAACTGAAGGACGACAAGGCGGCCCTGGAGAAAGCCATTGAGCGCCGCATCGCCGACGTGGGGGGCGCCATGGCGGGGAAGGTGGTGGATTGGGACGTGGTCAACGAGTCGGTGCCCGAGCACGACCTGACGGACATCTTCGGCAAGGAGCAGATGGTCACCTGGTTCAAGGCCGCCCGCAAGGCGGATCCGCATGCCCGTTTGTGCCTCAACGACTATCCCCAGCCCGACTCCACGGGCCACCTGGACGGGTTTATAAAGGACCTCCAGATGCTGTTGGACAACAAAGCGCCCTTGGGCGGCATCGGCCTGCAGGGCCACGTGGGCAATGCGCCCTGGTCGATTCCCGATCTCCTGAAAGAAATGGACCAGCTCGCGGCCCTGGGCCTGCCTATCGAGATCACCGAGTTTGACACCAACATCCAGGACCCGGCCCTCGAAGGGCAGTTCATGAAGGATTTCCTGACGGCGGTCTTCAGCCATCCCTCCGCCCAGGCCTTTTTGATGTGGGGATTCTGGGACGGAGCGCATTACAGCCACAAGGCGCCCATTTTCAACCTGGATTGGACCGAGAAGCCCGCAGGAAAAGCCTTTGAGGACCTGGTGCTCCATGACTGGTGGACCAACGCCGAGGGGGCCACGGACGCGGAGGGGTCCTACCAGACCCGGGGTTTCCTGGGGGATTATGACGTCATCGTCTCAAAGGGGTCCAAGGCCGTTACCCTCGCCGCCAAGTTGGACAAGGATGGCTTGAAGTTCCCGGTGGTGTTGAAATAAAGGGTAGGCCAGGTAAATCCAGCCCGAAGCTCATTATCGTTTGTGGGCTCCCTGGTTCCGGCAAGACGACCCTCGCCAAGCGGCTTGAGGAGAGGGAGAAAGCGGTCCGTTTTTGCCCGGACGAATGGATGGCGGCCCTTTCCATCGACCTTTACGATGGGGAAAAACGGGCCAAGATTGAGGCGTTGCAATGGAAGCTGGGCCAAGAACTGCTCCGCCAGGGCGCGACGGTCATTATTGAGTGGGGAACCTGGACGAGGTCGGAGCGGGATACCCTCCGGCTTGGGGCGAAAGCCTTGGGAGCGGAGGTCGAGCTTCACTACCTTTCGGCGCCCCTTGAGGTATTACTTGAGCGGGTCGAGCGGCGGGGAATGGAAAAGCCTCCGTTGAAACGTGAAGATATCGAGGGGAGCCTCCGGGTTTTCCAGGAACCGACCGCCGAGGAAATGGCTTGTTTTGACCACTCCCACACGATTTCGGCGCGGGCCTGAAAGAGTCTTTTATAGTAAAATCACACGGCGTTAAGCTTTCCCGAAAGAAGCCGTTAGTAATATCGAAGTTTAGACGAACGCGCGAGGATGCCCATGAATTCCAAAATCCACCGGCCGGCTTCCCAAGCCTTCCTTTCGGCTTTCCTGTTGGCCTCCGCCTTTTTCGCCTGGTCCTGCGCGGGGAACGGAAGTGGAAGCGACGGGAATTCCATCACCGGCGCGGGCGGGCCGCCCGCCATCCAGGTGGCCAACCTCAGTTCCTTCGCGGTGACGATGAGCGTCTCGACGGCGGGCCAGGAGGTCATCAACAGTGGCGTGACTTACACCTTCAATCCCACCGCCAGCGGAAGCCTGACCTTCATCTGCAGCACCAGCGTCATGCAATTTTCCAAGACGGTACCGCCTTATACCTGTCCGGGAAGCGCGGCCACGGTGGTTTCGTCCCCCACCTTCGCGGGTTCGACCTATTTCCTTGGCATCTATAACCGCTCGAACGCCCCGATTTCCCTTTGCGGAAGCGGGTCGGGGGTGACCACCGCCATCAATTGGAACGCCCCTTAAAAGACCGCCTTTAAACTCCCCCCTGTTATTCGGGGTTGCTTCGTCATCTTCACCGCCTATTCGACGGTATTCCTCGCAATGACCGCTAATAAAATTTTGAGGATTTCATGAACAACGCCGTTAAAACCTACCTCAAAGGCGTGGATTGGGCGCTGATCACCCAGGTGTTTACCTTGTCCTTGATCGGGATCATTGTCGTGATCTCGGCCACCTCCCACAATTCCGAAATCTCCCAGCTCTGGAAAAAACAATTCTTCTGGTTCTGCCTCTCGCTTTTGGGCATGTTCGTCTTTTCCCGCATTGATTACCGCTTCTGGATCGAGGCTTCCTACATCTTTTACTGGATCGCCATCCTTTCGCTCCTGCTGGTCCTGGTGATCGGGGACGAAACCAACGGCGCCAAGCGGTGGATCAAGCTGGGCATC
This sequence comes from bacterium, assembly GCA_035524855.1. GTDB lineage: Bacteria > Oederibacteriota > Muellerivitia > Muellerivitales > Muellerivitaceae > DATKOC01. The sequence continues at coordinate 4,507 of DATKOC010000123.1, read as the reverse complement.
CTTTCCTACCAGCCCTCCGAATTGGCGAAACTCTCCATCCTGCTTGTTTTGGCCCGCTACATTGGAAGCCGGACGGTGGAATTGTTTTTCGTGGGACGGCTTTTATTCATCCTGGCCATGCTGGGTTTTCCGCTGGTGCTGATCCTGAAGCAACCCGACCTGGGCTCCGCCCTCCTCCTCGTGCCCGTTTCCGTCATGTTGATGTACGTGGGGGGCATCCAGCTCAAGTGGCTTTTGACCATGTTCCTGATGGCCTTGTCCTCGTTGCCCCTCGTTTGGCATTTTTTGAAGGATTACCAGAAGGAACGGCTTTTCGTCTTCATCAACCCCCAGGACGACCCCCTGGGCGCCGGGTACAACATCATCCAATCCATGATCGCCATCGGGTCCGGCGGCATCACGGGGAAGGGCTACATGCAGGGCACCCAGACCCAACTTTCCTTCATTCCCGAGCACCATACGGACTTCATCTTCTCGGTCCTGGGCGAGGAGTGGGGTTTCCTCGGATGCGCCTTGGTGCTGATCCTTTATTACTTCATGATCCAGAAAACCTTCCAAATCGCCCGCAAGGCCCGCGACCGGGAAGGCTCCCTTTTGGCGCTGGGCATCGCCGGGATGTTCACGGTCCAGGTTGTCATTAACGTGGGCATGACGGTAGGACTCCTGCCCGTCACCGGCCTGACCCTCCCCTTTATCAGCTATGGCGGCTCCTCGCTGGCCTTCAGCTACGTGGCGGTGGGGATGCTGCTCAATATCTCCTACGCCAACCGCCGTCCCGTGCTGGTTTCGGGGAGGAATTAACCCGCTCCTCCACCGCGAAAACCGCCAGAAATATCTTGTTAATTTCATTTTTCCAGAATATTAAGGGATGAAAAATCCCGGCACCGACACCTATAAACAGGACCTGTTTTGGGGCGGCCCGCCGGGGATTCATCCACGGGGGCCCTTTGGAAGACAGGGAACTGGTTCGAAAACTATTGGCCAAGGATGCGGAGGCCTACCGGTATTTTTACGGCGCTTACCGGGAGAGGATCTACCGCATCTGCGTGGTGTTGCTGGGCTACCAGGACCCGGACGCCGAGGACGTGACCCAGGAGGTGTTCCTGGCGGCCCTCAAACAACTGCCCCAATTCGAGTTCCGCTCGACGCTTTACTACTGGCTCCACCGGATCTGCACCTATCTTTGCTACGAGCGGATACGGAAACGCAAACGGCAGGTGGTGAGCTTGAACGAGGATTTGGAGGCGGTGGCGGGCCCCATGGCCCTCACCCGCCTGGCCTCGGAGTCCCACGACGAAAAAGAGAGGCAAATGCTGGCATTGGTTGAATCGCAGAAGCAGTCGCTGGGTGAACCCTGCCGAAACCTGCTCGACTTAAGGATGAAAGAAAAAAGGACCTACGGCGAACTGGCCGAAATCCTGAAGGTGCCCATCGGCACCGTAAACTCCCGATTGGCGCGCTGTCTGGAAGCCCTGCGCAACCTGGTGAACCGCGCCTTGAAGGAGGGCCGCCGTGGCTGACCTCATCGCCAAATTCTTCCAAACCGAATTGACCGAGGCCGAGGACCAGGAACTCAGCCAAACCCTCCTGAACTCCTCCGAGGACTCGGTGAGGTTCGCCGAGGCGGCCACGGCCGCCTACGCCCGTTACGGCCTGCCGGAACCCCGGTGGCCCGGCGACCCCGACGATTTCCCCCGGCCCTCCTCGGGCGGCGGGGCCTTCTCGATGGGGGTGGTTTTGGCCGTGGCGGGATTGGCGTCTTGGGCGGGCTGGCATTTCCGCGCCCCCCTCGCTTCCGCGCTCGGCTCTTGGAGCCACCATCCGCCCGCGATTTCAAGCCAGGCTCCCCCGCCCGGACTCTCCCCGTTGGGAGCCAAGGCGGCGGTGCAACCCAAAGCCCCGGTGGACCCGGGCCGGGGGGCTGGGGATTCCCAAGCTTTTCCCGCTGAGGATCAAGCCGCCGGGGAAAGTCCGGCGGAAAATAAGCCCGTCCCGGCGGGTTCCTTGACGGGGCATTCCGCGTCCCTTCCGGCCGCCGACCGCGCGGCCTCCCATACCCCCCCGGCGGATCAGGGGCAGCCCGCTTCCCCGAAACACGACAGCATTGAAGTAGTCGTTCACCGGCTGGCGCCCGGCCCGGTGACAGTGCAAGTCCTCGACGGCCAGGGGGTCCCGCTGTTGCTCCTTTTCCAGGGAATCCTGAAAGAGGGGAACTGGGCCTTCGACTGGAACGGCCGATTGCCGGATGGGCAGGCCGCCGCCCCGGGGCGCTATCAAATCCAGGTCCAGTCGGGCGGGCGCGTCCAGGCCAAAAATGTCCTGATCCGCTGATCCCAGGAAAACGAACCGCCCAGAATATTTCCACACTAGTTCCTTCCGATTTTCCGACCGTTGGGTAAAATACCCGCGCCCATTCGAACCTATGAAATTTGGGGACAAGGTATCCATGCCCGCCCGCTCCTATATGAAGATAGGCTTATCCATCATCCTGGCCCTTTTCGCGTTTCAACGGGCGGCGGCCTCCTCCCTTTCCTCCCAAACCAACCCCCTGGATACCACCAACGCTTTCGCGCGGCCCTGCGCCATGGGCTCCGCTTTCGTCGGAGTGGCCGACGACGCCTCGGCCCTTTTCGCCAACCCCGCCGGTTTGTCGCTCCTCCAGCGGGCGAGCTTGTCGGCTAATAGTAATTTTTGGATGGCGGACATTTTCCAAGAAACCCTCCTCTTGGGGTTGCCCCTTGGCAAGGCGGGTGGCGCCGGTGTGGCCATCGGCTACCTGGGATACGGCACTTTGGAGGGACGGGACGAGATAGGAAACTCGGCCCCCAACTACAGCGCTGAGCGGTGGAACGTGAGTGCTAGCTGGGGTGGTGAGTTGATCCCCAAAGTGGCCTTCGGTTTCGGCTTCCAAACCTCCCAGAACTCAATCCAAACCACCTCCTTCCAGGATTACGGACTGAACGTGGGGATCCTGGCCAGGCCCGCTGAGAATTTCCAACTGGGAGCGGCGATCAACCATTTGGGATTAACCGGCGGCGTCAGCACCGCTTGGGCCATCAACGGGGGTGCCTCCTATCTTTTTGGTTTGGATTCCCGGCAAGGCTTCCTCGCGGCCGTGGGGGGGACGGTGGAACCGGGCGCCAACCAATACCTGCAAGCGGGACTGGAATACTCGGTGGAATCCCGCTTTTTTTTCCGGGCTGGATATCAACTGCCGCTGCAAAACAACCAAATACAGGGTTTGACCGGATTGACCGTCGGGGCCGGATTCGCCTTGTCCGAAATCCAATTGGATTACGCTTACTTGCCCTATGGGGAAATGGGGACCTCCCACCGGATTACCCTGGGCTACCGGTTTGGAAGTGAGCCGCCTAACTCTTCCTCGAACGCGGATGACCTCTCAGGTTTCCGTCCGGGCAACACGCCCTTTACGCCTGGCCAGGCCGTCACGGTGGGGGGGCAGGTCTTCATTTTCCAGAACACCGTGGAGGGTTCCGCGAAGAATTCCCCGCCAGCCAAGGAATTCGTGGGGGCTTCCGTGCCCCGGCCCATTTCCGAGGCGGATGCCAAGGGGAAAAGCCCCTTAACCCTTCAATTTGAGGACTATCCCGACAATATCGCCCAAGGCCAGGACCTGGAAAAAGCGGGGAAATACCGGGAAGCCTTGGATGTTTACACCGATTCCATCCATAAAAATCCCAAGGATACCTGGGCCTGGTGGGCGCTGGGCAACCTTTACCAACGCTTCAACCAAAAGGACAGCGCGGTGAGGTGCTATGAGCAGGTGATCCAACTTGATCCCAAGAACCACTCGATGTCGGAATGGCTGGAAAAATACAAGGCGGCGGGGAAATGAGAAATATCCCGAAGGCTTACACGCTTTTGGCCCTAGCCCTCGTGGTGACAGGGGAGGCCGAGGCCCAAGCCACGGCCACACCCACCGGCACGCCCTCGTTGATATGTTGCTCGGCCGCGAATCCGTGGGTGCCGCCGGTTCCAACCGTGAGCTCGGGGGTGGCGGTGGATAGGGCCCGGCAAAGGGTTTACATGACGGACCGGGGGGGCAACAACATGACAGGTGACGGCTGGGTAAAAGCCCTGAACTACGACGGGTCCCTCGTGACTTCCTTTGGGGCCGGCGGGTCCTCCCCGGTCTCCGGGGCTTTCCAGGTCGCGGTCGGAAATGGAAGTTATGACGGAGTCTACGTTCTCCAACGGGACAACGGGGCGGGTGTCACCAAGCTGGATTCGAACGGGAACTTGGTGTGGTCCCGGAGCCCGGCCATCGTCGGAAGTTGGAGGGATGTTTGCGTGGATGAATGGGGGAATGTCTACGCGGTGACGGACTCGGCCGGCATCATCGTGTGGGACAACAATGGAAACCAAAAGAGCCCCCTGTTCCCCGGAGGGTTGGGCATTCCCAGCGGGATATGTGCGGTGGGTTTGGATTTATACGTGACGGACACGACCAATTATCGGATTGTTAAATTCACCCAATCAGGAGTCA